>JBLWQS010000097.1:0-6004 GCA_048452705.1 Acidimicrobiia bacterium | reverse complement strand
GCAAGAGGACCGATTGCCTGCTCATCCGGTGCGCCTCGGTACACGGGTACGGGATCCGGGAACCGCTCAGAGTCATCCACCTGGATGGAGACGGGAGGGTTGTTCACCAGGACATCCTGATGATCGGACGCCGAGCCCCCGCAAGAGGGGTCTGGATTCTCGAACTGCCGGTTGGTGTTCCAGCGCCGGATACGGGCATGAGACTCGTCGTTCTGCCATCCTTCGTATCGTGACTGGAAGCCTCATCATCTGCGCCACGCCGATCGGAAATCTAGAAGACGCATCTCCTCGCCTGAAGCACACCCTCGCGGCCGCTGACGTCGTGTTCGCTGAGGACACACGCCGAACCGGGAAGCTGCTTGAACGACTCGGTGTCAACGCCCAATTGCGATCGTTCTTCCTCGGAAACGAAGGGGAACGAACCGTCGAGATTCGGTCCCGACTCGAACGAGGTGAGACGATCGCTCTCGTCAGCGACGCCGGTATGCCGGCCGTGTCGGACCCGGGCGTCGCGGCCGTTCGCGCGGCACGTTCGGTCGGTGCCACCATCTCCGTCATTCCGGGCCCGAGTGCCGTCACGTCAGCGATCGCGGTCGCCGGACTCGGTGGAGATCGGTTCGTCTTCGAGGGATTCCTGCCCCGGAGCGGAGAGGAGCGCGGTCGGCGGATCGAGAGCATCGTTGCGGACGAGCGGCCGGTCGTTCTGTTCTCCGCACCCAGCCGGGTGACCAAAGATCTCGCCGAACTCGCAGCCGCAGCAAGTGATGATCGAACGGTCGTGATCGCCAGAGAGATCACGAAACTACATGAGGAGATCTGGACGGGCACCCTTGCCGAAGCCGTCGACCATTGGACCACGGACGTCGAACCCAGGGGAGAGTTCACGCTTGTGATCGAACCCCGCCCCGAATCGCCACCCGACCTGCCGGCGGCGCTCGATGCGGTCGTCGAACGAATGGACGGTGGCGAGCGGTTGTCGAATGCTGTGAGAGACGTAGCGGAAGAGACCGGCGTGTCTCGTCGGGTGCTCTACGAAGCCGCACTGGCGGCTCGGGCCGCTACGAGGCGGTCAGAGAGCGGCGACACTCCGCACACACGCCGCGACCCTTGAAGGCGGCGATCGACTCGGTGGAGCCGCAGAACACGCAACTCGCTTCGAGCTTGCGGATCATGATGGCATCGTTCTCGACGCCGATCTCGAGTTCGTCGCCCTCGTGGATGTTGAACAGGCGACGAGTTTCAGCCGGTACCACGATGCGGCCAAGGTCATCGATCTTGCGAACCATCACGGTATCCAACGGCACACCTCCATCAACAGCGGGCGACGGTTGGTCGTCCTCGGCCGATTGTACCGGTGCGCTCAGACCGCTCAGCCGTTCACATCGAACCCCAATCCGGGCCGCAGCGCTACCATCGAACGACCGTGACTGATACCAACAAACCCAAGCACATCCTCGTTGCCGTGGCCTGGCCGTATGCGAGCGGATCTCGACACCTTGGCCATTTCGGCGGTGCGTATCTGCCCCCGGACGTTTTCGCCCGCTATCACCGAGCGAAAGGCGATCACGTCCTGATGGCCTCAGGCAGCGACGTCCACGGGACGCCGATCACCGTGCGCGCTGATCAAGAGGGCGTGAGCCCGGAAGAGATCGTTGAGCGCTACCACACCGAGATCGCACAGAACTGGAAGGATCTCGGACTCGCATACGACCTCTACACGACCACCGGGACCGACATGCACCGTCAGGTAGTCCAGGACTTCTTCATGCGCCTGCTCGACAACGGGTATATGTACCGGGAGACGACTGAGCAGTTCTACGACGGGGAAGTGGGCCGATTCCTCCCCGATCGATACGTTGAAGGGACCTGCCCCCACTGTGGATACCTCGATGCACGTGGAGACCAGTGCGACAACTGCGGCAGAACACTTGACCCGATCGACCTCATCGATCCTCGCTCCAAGTTGTCCGACACGACGCCCGTACTGAGAGAGACCGAGCACTTCAATTGGAAGCTTTCGGCGTTCCAGGAGCCGTTGCTCGAGTGGCTCCGTTCTCGCGAAGGCTGGCGCCCCCATGTCATCAATTTCGCGATCGGGATGGTCGATGACGGTCTCCACGATCGGGCGTTCACTCGCGATCTGGAGTGGGGTGTCCCACTCCCGGTTGACGATCTCGGCCCCGGGAAGTCGATCTACGTCTGGTGGGAGGCCGTCATGGGATACCTCTCGGCGGCCAAGGAGTGGGCGAGGCTGCGTGGCGAACCCGACGCGTGGAAGGACTGGTGGGAGAATCCCGAAGCGGAGAGCTACTACTTCATTGGCAAAGACAACATCCCATTCCATGCCGTCTACTGGCCGGCGCTGTTGATGGGCTACGGCGGCTTGAATCTCCCGACGGATGTGCCGGCGAACCAGTTCATCACGTTCCGAGGTGAGCAGGGATCCGCTAGCCGCGGTGTCGGTCGTTCGATCTCCTGGTACATCGACCACTTCGAACCCGACGCACTCCGCTACGCGGTCGCCATCAACTTCCCGGAGAACAACGACACCGATCTCTCGGACGAAGACTTGATCCGTCGGGTCAACGACGAACTCGTCGCGACCTGGGGGAACCTCGTCAACCGGGTTGTTGCAATGACCGGGCGGTACTTCGACGGTGTCATACAGGAGCAGGTCGATCTTGATGAGCAGGACGACGCCCTGATCGCGTCGGTCGACGAGACCCTCGCCGAGGTCGGCGACTTGATCTCCGACGTGAAACTCCGTGCCGGTCTCCAACGGGCCATGACCGGCGCACAGGCCGTCAACGCATATCTCAATGAGCGCGAGCCGTGGAAGACGTCGAAGACGGACACGCCACGAACGGGAACGACCTTGAGTGTCGCGATCGATGCCATCGCCGGCATCGCCGTCGCTCTCTACCCGTATCTGCCGTTCACAACGGTGAAGCTTCTCGAAGCCTGTTCCGTCCCGATGGGAGAACACGGTCCGTCGTGGGAGCGTCCGACGGTTCCTGCCGGTACCCGACTGGGTGAACTCGGACCGATGTACACCAAGATGGAACCGTTCCCCGACGACGAGTGAGGTGCCGATGACGACCTGGGTCGACAGCCACTGCCACGTCTTCATGCTCGATGACCCGCCTGGAGCGGTCGATCGGGCCGTTGCCGCGGGCATCGAGTGGATGCTCGTGCCCGGCGTGGACCTCGAAACGAGCCTCCAAGCACGCCGACTCGCCTCAGATCGACCGGACCGGGTGCTGTGGGCGACCGGCCTTCACCCCCACGATGCTGAGCGGTGGGACGAAGAGCAGGGGAGAATCGCAACACTCGCCGTCGAGGCTGCTGCGATCGGCGAGGTAGGCCTCGACTACTACCGGAACCTGTCGCCACGCGACGACCAGCGTCGGGCCTTTCGGGACCAGGTTCAGCTCGCATCGGATCTTGGAAAACCGGTGATCGTCCACACACGGGATGCCTTCGCCGACGTCTACGAGATCCTGAGCGAGGCCGACCTGGGGGAGAAGGCGGTCCTTCACTGCTGGACGGGTGGTCCTCGATGGACCAAGCGCTTCCGGGAACTCGGTGCAACGTTCTCGTTCGCCGGGCCGATCACGTACGCCACGGGTGACACCGTGCGGCTCGGCGCCTCAGAAGCGCCGCCGGAACGTACCCTCGTGGAGACTGACACGCCGTACTTGACGCCCGAACCGCACCGGAGCGAAACCAACCGGCCTGAGTGGTCGATCCTCAACGGCATCGCACTTGCCGAGATCTGGGGCATGGACGTTGAGGACGTCGCCAGGTCTACCTCCGAGAACTCGGCACGGGTCTTCGGAACGCCGCGTGGATGAACCGGGCCCGCAGGGGAAGGCAACGATCCGCGGTCTCCTCTCCGAGTACGGTCTCCGACCCAACCAGTCGTACGGGCAGAATTTCCTGATCGACCCCAACGTGATCCGACGGATCGTTCGGCTCGCGGGGATCTCGTCGAAATCGAACGTCGTGGAGATCGGTGGAGGGACCGGGACCCTCACCGGGGCGATCGCCGCCACCGGTGCCCGTGTGGTCGTGTACGAGATCGATGCTGGCCTCGTGCGGGTGCTCGAAGACTCCCTCGGAGGCCTTTCGAACGTGGAGATTCGCCACGAAGACGCGAGCGAGGTCGACCTGAGTGGTGCCCTTGCCGGAGGCTCGTGGTCGCTCGTTGCCAACCTCCCGTACAACGTCGGTACCGGGATCCTTCTCGATGCGTTGCGACACGCTCCGAACGTCGATCGGTTCGTGATCATGGTGCAGCGTGAGGTTGCGGAACGACTCCTCGCCGGTCCGGGATCGCGCGGCTACGGGATACCCTCAGTCGTCAGGGCGCTCCACGCTTCGGGTTCGGTGGCGTTCACCGCACCACCGAGCGTCTTCTACCCGACTCCTGCCGTCGACTCGACCGTCGTCGAACTCGTACGGCACCCCGCTCCGGACGAGGCAGAGCAGGCCATCGAGATCGCGACTGCAGCCTTCGGACAGCGCAGGAAGATGCTGCGGCGGAGCCTCGCCGGCGTCCTCCCCGAGCCCACTGCGGTCCTCGAACGATGCGGGATCGATCCAACGCTTCGACCGGAGAACCTGTCTCCCGACGACTTCGTAACGATCGCCTCGGAGGTGGATCGATGAGGGCACACGCCTTTGCGAAGATCAACCTCGGACTCCAGATCCGACCGCGAGATGCTGACGGTTACCACCCGCTGCGAGGCATCTTCCAGACGATCGACTGGCGTGATGACATCACCGTCGAGGATGCCGACACCGACGCCATGGAGGTGCCGGGCGGGGGAGCGCCCGAGAACGAAACCAATCTCGCGTGGAGAGCCGTCGCTGCAGCCAGGGATGCCGGCAGCGGGGCTC
Source organism: Acidimicrobiia bacterium (assembly GCA_048452705.1). Classification (GTDB taxonomy): domain Bacteria; phylum Actinomycetota; class Acidimicrobiia; order Spongiisociales; family UBA5794; genus JAHEEL01. The sequence goes on along the minus strand of JBLWQS010000097.1, from coordinate 1,102 downwards.
GACCCACTCGTGTCGTTTTGACCAAGCGGATTCCGTCGCCGGCCGGACTCGGTGGAGGAAGCGCTGATGCAGCCGCCGCACTCAATCTGGCGTCCAGGCGTTTCTCCGTGTCGTTCGAGGGCGTTCGCAGGATCGCCGTCGACCTTGGATCCGACGTTCCGTTTGCTGTGGTTGGCGGCACCGCGATCGTTACCGGCCGCGGAGAGTTCGTGTCGCCCCAACCCGACGCGTTGGGCTTTGCTCTCGCCGTCGTCGTGCCACCGATCACATTGGATACCGCAGCGGTGTACCGGTGGTGGGACAGACTCGAAGGGCCACGAGGTCCGAAGATCGCGGCCGATGATCTCCCCCCAGCCTTGCGCGACTTCGCACCACTCGCCAACGACCTCTATCCGGCCGCGGTGGCGATCGACGGGGCCATCGACGAGTGGAGAGCCGAACTGGCCTCCCGGTGGGCCGTTCCGGTGATGATGACGGGGAGCGGTGCCGCACTGTTCGCTTTCTTCCCAACCCGTTCCGAGGCCGAAGATGCGGTATCGATCGCTCCGGATAGCGCGACCGCAGCGCAAGCAGCCGAACCGATCAACCGAGGCTGGGAGATCGTTGAGTAGACAACAGACAACAGACAACAGACAACAGACAACGAAGGACCCCTCACGCGCCGGTCTGGCTGTGGTCTGTGGTCTGTTGTCTCCGTACAGGATACGGACTACGGAATACGGACTACGGCCCCCAGAGATCCGAAGCATCGCCAGAGGCCTATTCTTCAACTGCCCCACTGGGGGGTGGTGTAACAGGTAGCACAGGTGGTTTTGGTCCATCCAGTACGGGTTCGAGCCCTGTCCCCCCAGCCCAATCCGTTGGAGGTTCTATGCATCTGGCCGTGATCGTGCTCGCCGCAGGGAAGGGCACGAGGATGAAGTCCGAGTTGCCCAAGGTGCTCCATCGCGCCGCCGGCAAGAGTCTGATCGGATGGGTACTGGCAGCCGTCGATCCACTTGAGGCTGACGAGACCGTCGCCGTCATCGGTCATGGCGCGGATGCGGTCGTGGAGGCACTGCCGTCATCGGCCGTGAGCGTTGTCCAGGAACCCCAACTCGGC
>JBLWQS010000096.1:0-6010 GCA_048452705.1 Acidimicrobiia bacterium | reverse complement strand
CCGACCGCTCCCTCTCCCCGAGTGAGCGAGCCGGTGATGCTCAGGGTGTGATGGCCGTAGGCAGGTCAATCGGGCCGGTGCTCGGCGGAGCGTTCGTGGACATCGGGAGTCTCGTGACACTCGCAGTTGTATCGGCCGTGGGCCTCACCGCATCGGGAACGATGGTGATCGGTGTCCAGGAGGGACGCGAGCATCTTCCTCCCACTGATCCGCGAACCATCTAACCCGATCCGGGTCGCTCAGTGTCGATCAACGAAAGAAGCGATCCGCGATCCGTCGGACCGTTGTTGCCGATCGCTGTGTGGTCTGCATACCGAGCGTTCTCATGACACGTGCCTCACTGTGGTTCGACTCGCTGCGGAGCCCGATGTGCGACCAATACACCTCACGCCCGATCACGGCGAGACGGTCGGTTCCGGTCCTCGACGCCTCCAGCCGCTCGAGGTCGTCCGAATCGGGCACATCCGGAAGGAACGAGATCGCGAGGTTGTCTTCTGCTTCGCCGAATGGTCTGACGTCGGCCACGTCGAGGATCTCGTCGGACGTGCGTAGAAAGACCGGTACGTCGAATCCGAGGCCTTCGGCGAGAGCACGCTCCAGTCGCTCGATGATGCCGTCGGATGCGAGAGCATCGAAGATGACGTTGCCCGACGCGATGTACGTAGCGACGTTCTCGAATCCCTCTTCTTCGACGATGCTACGCAAGCGATCCATCTTCACGTGTCTCGGCGGTGTGTTGATGGCGCGGAGGAGCGCTACGAAGCGAGGCATCGGCTGCTCAGTCCCAGACGGTGGCAACGAGCCTGCCGGTCGTGTCACCGGCTTCGCCGATCGTATGGAGCGTGCCGATTTCGCTGAGCGGCAGCGTCTCGGTGAGAGACACCTTCATGAGGCCATAGCCAAGCATCGCAGCCAGAGCATCCAGGCCGGCGTAGTCGGGTTCGACCAGCATCCATTGCCCCGTGACGTTGGCCTCGCTGAGTTGGTCCTGCGACGGCACGTCGGACTCCGATGAGGTGACGACGAGACGGCCGCCATCGCTGAGTGTTTGCAGGGCCCGGACGCCGGAGCCATCGGATCCCACGAGATCGAGAACGGCGTTCATGTCTGCAGCCACTTCGGCAAAGTCGTCTTCATCGGAGTTGATGGCTTGGTCGACCCCGAGGTGCTTGAGAACGTCCTGTCTGTCGGAAACTTCAGTGGCCCAGACTTCGGCTCTTCGAGCCTTGGCGATCTGGACGGCCAACTGTCCGACGTGACCACCCGCACCGTGGATAAGGATGCGATCCCCGGTACCGACGTGGAGCGTGTCGACGATCGCCTGGTAGGCCGTCAGTCCGGAGAGGGGAACGGCGGCGGCAGCGAGGTCGGAGAAGCCCTCGGGGATACGTGCCAACTGGCGGGATGGCGCAACGACATACTCGGCGTATGCGTTCGCCGGATCCGGGAATCGCGGCATGCCGAAGACGCGTTCACCCTTGCGGAAGCGGGTCACTCCCGCACCCGTCTCTTCGACGATCCCTGCGATGTCCCAACCCAGGATCATCGGCGCCGAAGGGTCGAAGTTCTCGTACACGCCCTCGCCGCTGCGAGTGTTCCAGTCGATCGGGTTCACGCCGACGGCGTCCACTCTCACGAGAACCTCTGTGGGTCTGGGCTCGGGTCGTTCGATCGATTCGACCGTGAGGTTCTCCACCCCACCTTTGGTGAACGTGACCGCGTTCATGGTTGCCATCCGTGTCTCCGTTCAACGATGGGAATGCTTCGACGGCCGTATCCGGTCGATGAAGAAACCGTAGTCCACGGTCGCTCCGTACGGACTACGGAATACGGACTACGGAATACGGATTACCGCGAGCGCAGCGAGCCCACGCTTTTCTGTCACAGGCGTCTGATACGTTCACAACATGGTTGATTCAGCCACCGATGTGATCCCAAGAGGGCTCGACACGATGGAACCGGGTCCGGTGCTTGCCGGGTTTCTGGCTTCGATCGACGTGACACAGATATCGGGATTCGATCGGATCGTTGTGCTGAAGGCGCACCGCCGCATGGCGTCGCACTACTCGGCGCAGGAGTATCGGACCATGGCTGCCGTGACGGACTCGATGCTGGAGTTCGAAGAGTCGGGACGCCTCGAGGATGCTGCGGAATCGGCCGCTGCAGAGATCCGTGCGGCCCTTCATCTCACACGGCGTTCTGCCGATGTCGAGCTCGCGTTCGGTCTCGATCTAAGGGATCGTTTTCCGCGGCTCGCGGAGATGCTCGAAAGCGGCGAGATCGATGTGCGGCGTGCCAGAACGATCGAACGCAACACCGTGCACCTCAGCGACGAGATCGTGCGCGAGGTTGTCGACCGGATCGCCGACGTGGCATCGAGACTGACAACGGGAGAGTTGGCAGCGAGGATCCGCCGATTGTGTATCGAAGCGGAACCCGCCGAAGCCGAGGACCGTTACCGGCATGCTGTCGATGGACGTCGCGTCGTGATGGAACCATCCGAGATCGGCACAGCGGATCTCCTCGGGTTGGACCTGCCCCCGAATCGGGTTGCGGCGGTCACCCGACGTATCAACAAGCTCGCCCGCAGCCTTCGAGGATCAGGCGAGACACGCACCATGGATCAACTCCGCGCCGACGTGTTCCTCGACCTCCTCGCAGGCAAGAGTCGACAAGAGTCAAAGAGTGGGGGAGTGGTAGACATCCGTGTCGATTTGGACACGCTCACCGCCCTCACCGATCATCCCGGTGAACTCGCCGGCTACGGGCCCGTCATCTCCGACATCGCACGCCAGGTCGTAGAAGACCAGCACGCCTCCGAGTGGCGATACACGGTGGTCGACACTGAGACGGGTCAGATGGTTCGGACCGGCACGACACGCCGGCGCCCAACCACCGCGCAACGTCGAACCATCGAATCCCGCGACGTCACGTGCGTCTTCCCAGGCTGTCGCATGCCCTCTTCGCAATGCGACCTCGACCACCGGATCCCCTGGTCCCAAGGCGGTCCGACCACCGTGGATCACCTCGCGCCCCTCTGCCGCCATGACCACATCACCGTCCGGCACCACGCAGGATGGACCTATCGCTGCCGACCAAACGGCGACTACGTCTGGAAGAGCAAACTCGGCCATGAATACACCACCGCCCGAGCACCGCCGTGATTCCCGTTGAACGCCGCCAACGAAAGTCCGAGAGTGGGGGCCGATTCTCTTCCTCCCCCTCAGGGGGAGGTGCCGACGAAGGAGTTGGAGGGGGTCAAATGCCGCAGTTGAACGGAACCGCTCGCCCCCTCCTGTCAACGCCTGGCGCCGAACACACCGCCGGACGCGGTCGCCCGTTCGGTACGCTTGGTAACAGACCGACGAACTTCACGCCCAATAGGAGAGCCCATGAGCCAGGCCGGTACCTCGCGAATCGACCGGAACGATGACGGCGCCGATCGTGCCGTGAACCGTCTGCAGACCGAGCGGATCGGGTGGTTGACGACGGTCGCCGCCGACGGAACGCCGCAGGTGTCCCCGATCTGGTTCCTGTGGGACGGTGAGGAGTTCCTCGTCTACAGCCTCGATTCCCTGCGGGTTCGCAACCTAGGAGGCGAGTCTCGTATCTCGCTCAATCTCGATGGAAATGGCATGGGAGGGGACATCGTCATCGTGGAAGGCACTGCCCGGATAGATGCTGCGATGCCCTCAGCAGCGGAGAACGCCGACTACCTGGCGAAGTACAAGCCCGTCATGGACGACTACGGCTGGACTCCCGAGTGGTTCGCGGACCGTTACTCGGTACCGATTCGCATCGCGCCGACCAAGTACCGCTACTGGTAGGGGAGTGGCATCAATGGATCCCCTCAACACCCGGATCATCTCCAAGTGGTGCGAGGCGAAGCCCGGCGCAACCCTCGAGTACCCGTTCGGTCCGGAGGCGGCAGTCTTCAAAGTTGCCGGCAAGATGTTCGCTCTCGTGGCGATGGACGGCCCGCCCGACTACGTCACACTCAAAGCAGTCCCCGAAGAGGGCGAGGCGCTCCGCGGCCAACACGACTTCATCCGTGAGGGCTACTACATGAACAAGCGGCACTGGATCACGGTGGACATCGAACCGGAGACGCCTGCGCAACTTGTGGAAGACCTCATCGCAGACTCGTACGACCTTGTCGTGTCGAAGCTGCCGAAGCGCATCCGGGCGGAACTCTGTTCCGAAACGGGCTGATCGGTGCCGATCTTCATTTCGAGGTCTTGACTCACTGAGAGCAATACCATATGGTACCCATATGGCTCGAATCCAGACGATCGTGCAACTGACCTCAGAGATGGTGAAAGCGCTGGATATGGAGGCATCCCGAACAGGGGTCTCCCGATCCGCCCTGATTCGGAACTCCGTCGAGGTGTACCTCGAGGGAAGCCGGGAGGCCACGATCACCACTCAACTCGTGAGCGCGTATTCGGAGATTCCCCAAGGAGCCGAGGACGAGTGGGGAGATCTCGGGGAGCAGATGCGTGACAACACCCGCCATACGCTTCAGCGTCTTGACCTGGAAGAGGATGGAGCCGGCTTCGAATGGTGAGGCGAGGCGAAATCTGGTGGTACGAACCGCCTTACGCCAAAGCCCGGCCTCACCTGATACTCACAAGGGATGCCGTGATCCCGGTGTTGAGCGATGTGCTCTCGGTTCCCGCAACACGAACCCGCCGGGGGATTGCGACCGAGATCGACCTCAGTCGAGATGACGGAATGCCGAAGGACTGTGTCCTCACGACCGACAATGTGACGTTGATCTCCACTTCGTACCTCACGACACGCATCACCGAGTTGACCCCCGAACGTATGAGAGCGGTCTGCAAGGCCCTCAAGACCGCCACCGGCTGCTAACGCGGACCGCACAGAACGGGAGAGGAGTGCTCATGTCTATTACTTGACATAACGTGGATTATGGGCACTTCCTACATGCCAGAGGACCAATGGAGTAGCATGTTCTGACCCGTCCGGGGGGACGAACCATGGCCATCGACAACCCACCGATCACCGACACGGAAGAGACCGAGGCGCTCGTCGAGCGCGTGCATCTCCTCGAGCGTCAGAACTTCGAGTTCGCGGAGAAGGCCGCTCGGGATAAGGTGCTGAAGCCGTACCAGATCGAGCTCCTCAAGCTGCAGCGCCACCTCGAGGCGAACAAGATCCCGATGATCGTCATCTTCGAAGGACGTGACGCGTCCGGCAAGGGTGGAACGATCCGGCGGATCACTCGCTACATGAACGAGAAACGGTACCGGGTGGTAGCCCTCGGCAAACCCACGGAAGAACAACTCACCCAGTGGTACTTCCAGCGGTACGTCGAGCGGTTCCCGACCGGCGGCGAGATCGCCCTTTTCGATCGCTCCTGGTACAACCGAGCGATCGTCGAACCGGTGTTCGGGTTCTGCACCAAGAAGCAACACCGCGACTTCCTCCGGGGCGTGGTCGGATTCGAGAAGGACGTCGTGCGCCAGGGAACCGTCCTCGTGAAGCTCTACTTCAGCGTCGACAAGGACACCCAGGCCGATCGGTTCGCTCGGCGACTGAACGACCCGTTGCGACAGTGGAAGTTGAGCGAGATCGACGTCCAGGCTCAGGAGTACTGGAACGAGTTCACCGAGATGAAGCACCGAATGCTCGAGCGAACGTCTTCCGCTGCCGCCCCCTGGACCATCATTCGTTCCAACAGCAAGCCGAGAGCGCGACTCAACGCGATGAAAGTGATGCTCAACGCTGTTGACTACGAAGATCGCGATCCGAAACTCGACTTCATTCCTGATCCGCACATCGTGATGTCTGGAAGGGACGAGCTCGCCCGCATGGATGAAGAACGCGACCGACTGGGCCGGCCGCGTCACTGAATCTCTGGAATTCGAGTCCCCGAAGTCCGATCGCCCAACGCGGCCGGTCGACCTCCCCCATCCGCCTCTCTCAGTTCACACTATTACATCACGGTGATGTTATGGAGCCTTGTCCTGTTACCCCTGAAACAGAA
>JBLWQS010000095.1:0-6014 GCA_048452705.1 Acidimicrobiia bacterium | reverse complement strand
CTTCGCCTCTACGCGAGAGACCGGCCGATCGAAGAACATCGTCGCAGCGATGCCGTGACCAACCACCGTGGGTACCCGCACACAGGTGGGCTCAACCCGGATATCGGGAGCGTCGAGAATCTTCCTCGTCTCGTGAACGAGCTTCCACTCCTCATCCGTGTAACCCTGCTCGGTGATCGCTCCGGCCATCGGGAGAACGTTGTATCCGATCGGTCGTTGATAGAGATCTCCCCCCGGGTCTTCCCATCCTCCGTGGTGGAGGGCCCGACGGTCCTGCCCGAACCAATCGATCTCCCGCTCGAGAGTGGCGATACCGCCCTGACCTGAACCTGAAGTCGCCTGATACGACATCGCGACCATGCGGTCAATCCCCGCCATTCGATGCAGCGGTCCGGCCGCCATCATGAGCGCCATCGTGGTGCAGTTGGGATTCGCGACGATCCCGCTGTTGCCCTCGATGGCACTGTCGTTGACCTGTGCAACGACCAACGGCACGTCCGGGTCCTGGCGAAATGCTGAGGAATTGTCGATCACGGTCGCACCTGCGGCAGCGAAACGCGGTGCGTACTCCTTGGAGCGGCTGCCACCAGCGGAGAAGAGAGCAACGTCGACCCCCAACGGGTCGGCCTCGGCCAGATCTTCCACGATGATCGATCCCCATGGTGTCTCAACAACAGTGCCGGCGGATCGGGAGGAAGCGAGCAGGCGGAGATTCTCGATGGGATAGTCGCGCTCGGCGAGGATCGACTGCATCGTTTGTCCGACGACGCCGGTCGCACCGACGACTGCGACTGAGGGGTTGGTGAACCGTTTCACGACTGTTCACCGATGAGTTCCCGGTGAAGCGCTTCGATCGCCGTCTGCGTGTCCTCGCTGCGAATGATGCAACTGATGCGAATCGTTGACGTTGAGATCATCTCGATGTTGACATCCGAAGCGGACAGAATGCCGAACATCTCGGCGGCAACACCCGACTCCGCCTTCATCCCCGCGCCGACGACCGTGATCTTCGAGATGTCCCTGTCCAGATCGACTCCGCTGGCCCCGATCTCTCCTGCGACCCGTTCGGCGACCTCGACGGCCGCATCGGCAACGTCCGCGGGAACGGTGAATGAGATATCGGTGACGCCCTGGCTCGACACGTTCTGAACGATCATGTCGACGTTGACCCCGGCGGCTCCCATCGGCTCGAAAACAGCAGCGGCGATACCGGGTTGATCGGGGACACCGTGCACGGTCAGTTTCGCCCCCGAATCGTCGTGCGCAATACCCCGGATGATCGGTTCTTCCATCGTCTCCTCCTTGACCCATGTGCCTTCTCCGCCGTGGAACGACGACCGCACGTGGATGGGAATGTTGTAGCGGATTCCGAACTCGATGCTTCTCGGCATCAGAACGCCGGCACCGGCATTCGCGAGTTCGAGCATCTCCTCGAATGTCACCTCATCGAGTTTCCATGCCGTTGGTTCGACCCTGGGGTCGGCGGTGAACACACCGTCGACGTCGGTGTAGATCTCGCAGAGATCGGCTTTGAGGGAAGCGGCCAAGGCGACGGCCGTCGCATCCGAACCACCGCGACCGAGGGTCGTCACGTCCTTGGAGTCGGGGCTGACGCCCTGGAACCCGGCGACGATCGCGACCTTGCCCTCGTCCAGGCTCTCCTGGACCCGGAATGCCCGGATATCGACGATCTCGGCCCGCCCGTGTTCAGCCGTGGTCAGGATCCCGGCTTGTGATCCGGTGAAGCTGACGGCCGGTACACCGTGGGCCTCGATCGCCATCGCGACAAGTGCCATCGAGATCCGCTCACCGGCGGTGAGGAGCATGTCCATCTCCCGCGGGTGGGGGGTGTCGGTGATCTGGGTTGCAAGATCGACCAACGCATCGGTGGACTTCCCCATGGCCGAGACAACGACCACGACGCTGCTCCCCGAGCGGTAGGTCTCAACCACGCGACAAGCGACCTTGCGGATCCGCTCGGCATCGGCGAGGGACGTCCCTCCGAACTTCTGGACTACGAGTGCCATAGGTCGCGGAGTGTAGGAGGCGTCACCCCATGTGCCACCTATCGATCTCTCTCCCATTCCGCGGGCTGACGGCGTCATATACAAGGCTGCCAACCCTGGGTACGCGGGGGTGGGGCGTAGCCTTCTGCGCATGAAGCGTCTCCCTATTCTCGCCGCGACCGTTGTCGCGGCCCTCTTCCTCACCGCGTGCGGTAGCTCCGAATCGACGACCACCACCGCGGCCGAGGTGCCCCTCAATGTGGTCCCGTCCAACTACCCCCAGTTTCGGGAACAGCCGACCGCGTGCGGGGCCGCTGCACCCGAAGCCCTCACTCCCATGGAGTTCGGCGCTCCGAACGACATGGGCATCGACTCATCGACGCCAGCCCGCGTCATCATGTCGACATCGTGCGGCGACATCACCATCGAACTCGAGACGGTGATCGCTCCACAGACCGCGAACTCGTTCGTCTTCCTCGCCACCGAGGGCTACTTCGACGGCACGGTGTTCCACCGGGTCATCCCCGGTTTCGTGGCCCAGGGAGGCGACCAGACGGCGACCGGCCTCGGCGGACCCGGGTACACCATCCCCGATGAGTTCCCACCGCCCAACGTGGGGTACGACCGCGGAGTCGTCGCAATGGCGAACGCCGGACCGGGAACGACTGGAAGCCAGTTCTTCATCGTCGTCGAGGACACCGAACTGCCTCCGCAATTCGCGATCTTCGGTCGGGTCGTGGATGGCTTCGACGTTCTCGACCTCCTGCAGCAAGTTCCCCTCGGCGTATCGCCGACAAGTCCCGACCCCGTTGCGAGTACACCGCTCGAAACGATCTACGTCGACACGATCACCGTCGACGCCTGAACGAAGGAGAGGGAAGCGCATCGCGCTCCCCTCCCTGAAACGTTTGGTGGTACCGGCTACTGGCTTCCGGTCTCTTTCGGGCTCAAATACTTCGCCCACCACTTCTTCCCCGTGTCGATTCCCCCGACCCCAAAGGCGATCGCGAACGCTACGCCTGCGGCGGCAGTGAGGATCTTGGTGATGTCCTCGGCGAACGTCACCTCGAGGATGTCCAGAGCGAAGAGAACGCCGAACACTATGACGGCGATGTGGGCGAGCCACGTCAACCATCCCACGCCCTTCGAATCTGCAAACGGCTTCACGAGCGCCGCTACCCAACCGGCGATCGAAGCGGCGATGACCACAACGAGCACCGCGAGCAGCACCGTTGGGATCCACGCGAGGAACCGTTCGAGCAGGTCCTCGAGCGTAATGATCTGGAGCACCCGGACCACGACGAGCCACAGCACCACCACCAAATAGGCGTAGACGATCGAGGCGGTGATCCCGGCGGCTGTCTGATCCGAAGACGCCAGTGCGCTCGTGATCCCGGCTCGGTCGAAGATCCCCTGAACGAAACTCAGGTTCAGTAGCTTCTCAATCAGCTTGCGAACCCACTTGAGGATCCACCTTCCGATGATGAGAATGAGCAGCGCGACGAGGATGCGCGGCAGCCACTCCGCTACCACCTGCCCGAGGCTCTCGAATTCGGCAACCAGTTGGTCCCAGAAGGACATTGTTCTCCACTCCCTTTTCTTGGTTTAATCGGGTCTGTAGTTTAGCCAGAACAGCGCTCGCAGTCCTGTGCTCACGGCCTGTTCACAACCGGCTTCGGTCCAACAGACCAATCCGGTAACCTTCGGCTCATGGCAACCGACAAGCGAGACCGTCAGCGTGCGAATCGGGCTGAGAAGCAGGCCGCCGAGGCGAAGGTCGCTCGGCGTCAGCACATCTTCGCCCTCGTCAAGAAGTACGCCGGGTATGCGGCGCTCATCATCATCGCTCTTCTCATCATCACCTTCCTGACCTGACGCCTTGGCTGTCGATCTCCACCTGCATTCGAACGCATCCGATGGAACGGATGCACCGGCGGTCGTCGTGCAGAAGGCCGCCGCCATCGGTCTCACGGCGATCGCTCTCACCGATCACGACACGCTGTCCGGGATACCCGAGGCACAGTCCACTGCCGCCGAACTTTCCATCGAGTTGATCCCAGGCGTCGAACTCTCCGTTGATCACAACGGCGTGAAGATCCACATGCTCGCCTACTTCCTCGAACCGGAACCGGGTCCTCTCCAGGACCGACTCGAGATGCTCCGCGACGGGCGCGGCGTCAGGAACCGGAAGATCATCGAGGCGCTCAACACGCTCGGATATCCGATCACGATGCAGGACGTGCACCGGCAAGCCGCAGGCGACGCCATCGGCCGCCCGCACATCGCCGACGCACTCGTGGCAGCGGACCTGGTCGCCGACCGATCTGAAGCCTTCCGTGATCTGCTCGGCGACGGAGGCATCGCGTACGCCGAACGAACTCGGCTGACAGCGACCGAGGCGATCACCCTCACGACCGAGTCCGGCGGCGTGACGTCGATCGCTCACCCCTTGACGATCGATCCCGGCGGTTCAACGTTGCGGTCCATCTTCGAGGAGCTTCGCGAGGTCGGACTCTCCGGCATCGAGGCGTACTACTCACAGCACCCCCCGCACATCCGCACCCAATTGGCCGGAGTGGCCTCCGATCTCGGCCTGGTCGCCACCGGCGGATCCGACTGTCACGGCACCGGGAAACCCGGTCTCGAGATCGGCACGGGACATGGCGACCTCGTCGTCGCGGATTCGGTTCTCGAAGAACTACGCGCCCGAAGGCCATAACAGGTCAACAACCCGCGGTTCGTGGCCGATACACCCATCAGAGCATGAAAGGGTTCTGGTGATTCCACAGCTTTCGGCGAGCAGGGCGCCGATCGAATACGGTGCGGTGCGCGGTTCGTTCCATATTGCCCGCGCCGTCACCGCTGTCGTCATCGGCATCGGTGCGGTGCTCTTCGCCGTCATCGGATCAGCGACGTACGCGATCCCATACGCCATCGGCTCCCTGATCGTCTTCGTCGATGCCCTCTACCGTCGATCTCGGGGAAGCTCCGCTGCTCCTTCACTCTTCATCGACATCTCAGCTATCGCGTTCGCGATGGTCGTCGGCGGGGCATCCCCATCGGTCGAAGTTGCCGCCCTCGCCTACGGCATCGCCGCCATTTCCCTGCTCCTCCCTGCTCGCCAGACGGGAATCTTGATGATCTACGCCCTCGGGTGGGCTGCGATCATCGTGGCAATGAACGGATCCGGTCTCACGTCGGTTTCAGACCGCGCCGCATTCGACGGCTTTCTGACGGTCGTGTTCCTCATCGACGTTGCGGCGCTGATGATGGGGGCCACACGCAACCTGCTGCGGGCACAGGACCGGCAGCACGAGCTCCTCGAACAGGAGCGACGGAGCGTCGAGGTGAAGAACGAGTTCGTCTCGATGGTGTCCCACGAACTACGCACGCCGATCACCGGTATCTCGGGCTTCGCCGAGACGTTGAGCGAACACTGGCGCGACCTGCCGCCGTCGGAAGTCGACGAATTCCTCAACATCCTCCGGGGAGAATCAGATCATCTTGCGAACCTCGTCGAAGACATCCTTGTTATCCCACGGCTCGATGCCGGACAGCTCCGCTTCCACCTCGAACAGGTCGGCGTCTCTGAGATCGCCGAGTCGGTCACCGAGATGGTTCTCGACGATTCGACGACGGCCGAGGTCGACTTGCCCGTCTATGTGAGAGTCTGGTCGGACCCGGTACGACTCAGGCAGATCCTCCGAAACCTGGTGGAGAACGCCCGCAAGTACGGAGGCGACGAGCTCTACATCTACGGTGAGGAACGCCGCGAGGGAACCTACACCGTGATCGTCGCGGACAACGGTGCCGGCATTCCCGAGGCCGATCAGCAGCGCATCTTCGAGCACTTCGAGCAGCTCTCCAAGGGTGACGCCAGACTCGAGCAAGGCGTGGGACTCGGACTCCCGATCGCACGCAAGCTGGCGCGGGCCATGGGTGGGGATCTCTGGTACGAGGACCGCTTCCCCGTCGGAGCGGCGTTCTGCTTCGATCTCGACATGGTGA
>JBLWQS010000094.1:0-6015 GCA_048452705.1 Acidimicrobiia bacterium | reverse complement strand
TCTCGTGATGATCGTGATGACGGTTGGCGGTCTTCTGGTGGCGAACAAGGTCAAGGGTGTCGACGGCGTGTGGCGAAGCGTCGACGGTCGCCTCCTGTTTCGTCATCAGCTCGCCGCCGGCTACCTCCACGAAGCCGTGCTACGCAGCGAGTTGACTCGCCGGTTGGGGGTGGGGTGGCAGCCCGTGACTAACGGCGTGGCCGACATTGCGGGTTTCACCCGCGAACAGATCGACGCGTTCTCGCAACGGCGCCGCCAGGCAGAACAGTGGCGTACCGAACACGGCCTGCCCGAGACGCCGGCAGCGCGGCAGGCAGCCGTGCTTGCTACCCGGGATGCGAAACGGGACCGTCGGATCGAGGAGCTTGAGGTTGAGTGGCGGCGCCGGGCCGACCAGGTCGGCCTGACTCTGGAGCGCGTAGTGTCAATGACCGGCCGCAGTCGGCATGTCACACCGGTCGACCCCGAGACGCTGTTCGGGGCCCTGGCGTCGCCTGACGGGTTGACGGCGCAGGCGTCGACGTTCGCCGAAGCCGACGTCGTCAAGGAGATCGCCGGATCGCTCCCCAACGGTGGCACGCGGGGCGAGATCGAAGCCCTCGCCCAGAGTTTCCTCACCACTCGTGACGTCGTACCGATCCTGCCCCGATACGACGACGTCGTAGAACGCGACGCCGGGAGGGCCCTCACAGTCGGCGAAGCTGAAGGAGTTGACGAGCCTGCACCTCCAGCCGACACGGCGGTTGGACATGGGCCGGCTCGGTTGATGCGGCGCCGTGATGGAACCGTGTTCCCCGGGACTGTGGACCGGTTGTTCACGACGACGGAGCTGCTCGCCACGGAGCAGCGGGTCATTGAACACGCGACCCGCGGCGTCGACGCGGGTCGTTGGGTCGTTCCTCGCCGTCTCGTCGAAGCCCGATTGGCAGACTGTCCGCAGCTCACCGACGGTCAACGCGACATGGTGCGTAGCTTCGCCACCTCCGGCAACGTTGTTGACGTCGGGATCGGCCCGGCCGGGAGTGGCAAGACCGCGGTGATGGAGGTTGTCAGTCAACTCGCAATGCTGACCGGCACGTCGATTGTCGGTGCGGCGCTTGCCGCCAGGACGGCATCCGGGCTCGAAGAAGCCACCGGAATCCCCTCCATCACTGTGACCCGATTCCTCAACCATCCCGGCGATGATCCTGGCCTTCCCCCAGGAGTGGTGGTCGTGGTCGACGAAGCCTCGATGGTTGGTACCCGCCACCTCGCCGCCGTGTCCGACCTGGTCGAGGAGGCTGAGGGGAAGTTGATCCTTATCGGTGACGACCGCCAGCTCCCCGAGATCGACGCCGGAGGCCTCTTCCGGGCCCTCTCCAACCGGCTCCCCACCGTTGAGCTCACCGGCAACGTCCGACAAGAACACGCTTGGGAACAGATCGCCCTTGCCGAACTCCGCAACGGTTCATCCGACAAGGCGATCGACGCCTACCGAGAGCACAAGCGCCTGGTCGTGGGACAGGAGCGACGAGACACGATCACCAGAGCCGTCGATGACTGGTACCGGCACATCACCGCCACGGGTGACCCGACTGCTGGGTTGCTCATCGCTGCCGACAACCAGACCGTCGCCGAACTCAACGAAGAAGCCCGCACCCGGCTCTCAGCGTCGAGTCGTCTCACCGGTCCCACCGTCGAAACGGGAGAGCGTGGGTTCCAGGCAGGTGATCGGGTCCTGTGCCGCAGGAATCACGCCCGTCTCGACGTCCACAACGGTGACCTCGGAACCATCACCACCGTCAACACGGACACCGGTGGTCTGACGGTTCGTCTCGACCGCGACCCCGAAACGAGGGTCCTGCCTGCCTGGTACCTCGACGACGGTCACGTCGACTACGGCTACGCCCTGACCGGCCACAAAGCACAAGGCGTCACCACCAGCCGTACCTTCACCGTTATCACCGCAGGCACCGACCGAGAATGGGCCTACGTCGCACTGAGTCGAGGACGTGAGGCCAACACGCTCTACCTCGCCAACCCCGAACCCCACGGCGAGGAGTGCACGCATCTCACCCACCCAGCCGGGAGGGACCCCGTCGATGCGCTCGTCGCATCCCTTGACCGCAGCGGAGCGCAGACCGCCGCAATCGATCAGATCGTCGAACCACCACCGCCAAGCAGCGACATCATCGAACGGGTCGCATGGATCGCCGCTCGACGCCAAACCGAACACGACCAAACCGACCACACACCACCGGTCATTGGGATGGCCGTCGGTCGATAGCTATGGGAATCAGGCCGGATCGGGCCAGGCATCAGCGGGAGAATGCGAACCTCCGTGACCCGGTTTGAGAACCCAACCGAACCCAATATCGAGAAGCACGGGCCAACGCGAAAGCGGGGAATGGCAAGGGTTCCCCGTTCCACAGTCTCCCATCGTTTCGCACCGACTCTGGACCTCTGATGGACAAGATACGGACAAGACGTAGCTCTCGCATGCCCCAATTCCCCGGGTCATGTCCCGATACCAGTCGGAGGATTCTCCAACGAGGCCGTTGCCCGCCCGGTCCGCAAGCCAGTTACCGAACCCATCCACGAGTTCCGTTCGAGTCGCGTGGAGGCCCTTGTTCCTCACCCAGTAGAACGCGCCGAGGATGGAATCTTCATCCCTGCGGCCGCAAGCGAACGCTACCGCTGCGATCCACCAGGCACATTCGACGGTTGTGTTTGGGTCGACATCGGTCCCAAGTCGAGCGTGGGCTTTGCTGAGTCCGTGCATCCCCGCCCTGGCGAATGCTCGCAAGCCGGTAGACCCAGATCAGGCGCCCGCGGCGCCGGGAACACAGACACGCAACGCTTCTCGAATCCTGAGGGCCTTCGGGTCGCTGGAAGGAGCCTTGTTGGTCGACACGAGCGATCTTGCGTCTCATCTCGATATTGACATCGAATACGCGGAATTCCTTCTGAGTCTGATTGCCGAAATCGATCTCGAGCAGTTTCACGACGACAACATGGCCGAGGCATACGTGGTTCGGTCGCCGTCCATTCTGCGCTGGTACGGTCGTGTTGCTGGACGTGAGCGACCGTGTTCCAATCTCGCTCCCGGTCTTCCCGGAAACCGGGGAAGCTCAATACACACTTGATGCCCAGAGAGGCGACCTGGAGCGAAACCCATCCGGCAGCGTCATGGGGGTGTGGATTCCGCGGCCATCTACCAGTGGGTCGTCGCGAGTCGAACGGTCCCAGACTGCCGCAACCACTCAGGGATTCGACAGTTGTTCTGTCTCGATTGCCTTCGCTATCTCCGCCTCGTGATCGACGCTCCACCGCTCGTACACGAGCTTCGCATGCTTCGACCAGCACTCAGCGAAAGCCGCATCGTCAGCCTTCTGACGATTCGGGTCCTCGACATCGCCATAGAAGAACACCAGCTGCTCAAGCTGCCAATCCGGGCCGTCAACAATCTTGACGCCCAAGTTCCGCATACACTGCACGGTCGCCTCGAACTGGGTCACGTATTCGCCCCTCGTGAGTTGGCCATCGGCGAACACATCGAGTTGCCCGTCCTCGGCCTCCTCGATGTCGGCTTGGGACACGAGACCCATATCAACGAGATCATCGACGCCAGCCGCCAACGGTGCCCCGCCACCGCCGCCACATCCAGCGGCGATTAGGACCAGAGTCAGCACCGCGACAATGGTGGATTGCCTCATCTCTTCCTCCTATCTGCCTGAGTAGATGATGTTCCCTGAGTTGTGGTAGTACTGACCGTCGTAGACCTGGTGAATTGCCTGACCCTGACACGCATAGGTGGAGGTGTTCGCCGCGTATGCGTAGAAGTCGAAGAGGCCGTCTTGCCACGAACTCCACGTCGGACTGTTACACGACGTCGACTCGTCATACTGGATCCTCGCGTCCGTATCGGTGATCCAGTACCCGTGGTTGCACGAGCCGGCACGATCATTCCCCACCATGCGCGCCTTCTGGCTCGCGTTGCCGTCTTGGATCTTCTCATCCCAGGTACAGCCATAGAATGTGAACACCTCCGAGGCAACGGTCGTGTAGGCGATCACCGGTGTGGCGACTATGAGCGTCCCAAGAGCCAGCAAGACAACCGCCACTCTCGCTCTCATCTGTCCTGTTCTCATGCTTTCGTCCCCTTCGTTGCTGCCCGGTGCTGAGGCCAGCGCCCCCTGCCAAGCGCCATCCCCAAGGCACTTCTCAACCATCATCGGGCACCGGCCAGCCCGGAGCTTCCAGAGCTGGACTCTGGCCGTGTAGGTATCCGATTCTTGGGTGATATCGCAGTCTGCGTCTATCTATCTGTTCCTTGCCTTGAGCCAACCTACCGGTTCCATTGGACTCGATCGCCGAGCGCGTGACACTTGTCTGGGCAGGCGCGACGAGGGAGGACGACGATGGCTACGTGCACTACTCGAACCTCGCCGGGTTCACGGTGGTCAAGCCGTGGTGCTTCCTTCTGCTGGCCTGTCAGCGAGGTGCCAGCGTTGCCGATTGTCGGTCGTGCGCTCGGCAGGGTTCCGTTCTGGCGCATCTCTTGACTAGGCGGGTCGGCATATCCGTGACGTGTCTTTGGCTCGGCATTCGTTGTCGAGTTCGCCTGTGGTGGGTTTGGTGGATCGCTCGTCGTAGTCGTGTGTTGGCCAGTTGGAGCAGTTCCTGCACCAGTGCCAGGTGTCGCTGCCTTTCCTGCGTCGGTATTTGGCCACGGCCGGCTCCTCTCGCGTGCTTGTTGTCCTTGTATTGGGAGGTGACGGCTTGGGCGGTTCCCGACCGTTCGTTCGGGGGAACCGGATTGTGGTCTCACGCGAATACGGGGGGACGGGGGTTGCGTCTACTCAGGAGGTTCGAGATGACTCGCGTTCTTGTGTGTGCGGTGCTTGCTGGAGCGTTGGTCGCGGCGGTGTCGCCCGCTTCCGCTGCCGGGATGCCTGCCGGGGAGGAACGTCACTGCGTGGTCCACACCGAAGGCCAGGACGGCGATGGCCGCCTCATCACGGACAGCGTCGACTGCCACGACACCTTCGCTGAAGCCATGGCTGCCGTATCGGGCGGCGCGCTCCAGCTCCCGTACGAGACGCCGGTCTCTGTCCTTGACTCCTCGCCGATGTACATGGCAGCAGTAGCGTCGTTCACGCTGGGGATCCACTACGACTACTCCAGCGGCGGCGGTTCGTCGATCAGCGTGACGGGGAGTTCGTGCGTGGGTGGTTGGTGGAACACGCCGTCGTGGTTCGACAACCGAGAGTCGTCGTCGTACAACGGCTGCAACCGGCTCAAGCACTGGGACTATCCGAATGCGGCAGGTTCGTATCAGTCAACGTGGACGGTCGGCCAAACCGACGACTTGACCTACATGAGCAACCGCGTCGAATCGGTCTCGTATCACAGCTCCTAGCTCGCCCCGGCGGGCCGTAGGCTTGTCTTCCATGTCACAGAATCTCGACGACGGCGCCTCCGATGCGCAGGTCATTGAGGCGTCGTTGTCCGACTCTGAGCAGTTTCGGGTCATCTTCGAGCGCTACTACGACGTCATCTACCGCTACCTGGTTCGCCGTGGCGGCATCGAGGTGGGGGCGGAGGCGGCGTCCGAGACGTTCGTTGTGGCGTTCTCGCACCGGAAGCGATACGACACGGCGTATCGCTCCGCGAAGCCGTGGCTGTTCGGCATTGCATCGAATCTGCTGCGCAACCAACTGCGTCGCGACGCCGTGCGGCGCACGAAGCCGCTCCCCACGAACAGTGATACGGGGGAGTTCGTCGACGATGTTGCGTGGCGGACGGACGCGCAGCGGCTCGTCCAAAAGGCCGGGCTCGTGGCAGCCATTGACGCTCTTCGCCCTGACGAACGAGAGATCCTGTTCCTCTACGCGTTTGGTGATCTGACCTACACCGAGATTGCCCAGATCGTCGATTGCCCGGTCGGTACGGTTCGATCGCGCCTGTCACGGCTGCGTCAACGGCTGTTCGTACCGCTGCGAGAAGCGTTGAGCGAGGAACCGCCATGAACTC
>JBLWQS010000093.1:0-6084 GCA_048452705.1 Acidimicrobiia bacterium | reverse complement strand
CGTTCAGTACATCGGAGCGTTCGGCTCGCTCATGGCGGCACTGTCGCTGCTCGTGGGCTGGCTGGCTTGGAACGTTGACGATCCGGCGTGGAGAACGATGCTCTTCACGACGCTGATCTTCGGCCAGTTGGCGTTGGCCCTCGAAGTAAGGGCCGAGAAGAAGTCGCTGTTCTCCGTGGGCCTGTTCTCGAACAGAGCGATGCTCGCAGCGGTGGGCATCGGCATCGCGGCCCACTTTGCACTCATCTACGTCCCGGTCCTCCAGAGCATCTTCGGGACAGTGGCCCTCGGACCGAAAGACCTTCTGATCTCCCTCGCAGCAGCGCTAGCGATTCTGGTAGCAGCAGAAGCGTGGAAGCTTTGGGAGCGCTTGTCCGTATCCCGTACTCCGTAATCCGTACTCCGTACCGGGTCGATCCCCACGGGCGCGTTCGTACGGAATACTGAATACGGACTACTGACTACGGAATACGCCGGATTCTGTAGCCCTCCGGGCTACAGAATCTGGCTGAGGAACAGCTTCGTGCGGTCGTGCTGCGGGTTCGTGAAGAAGTGCTCCGGGGTGCCGGCCTCGACGATGGTGCCATAGTCGAAGAACAGGACCCGGTCTGCGACCTCTTTGGCGAATCCCATCTCGTGGGTCACCACGATCATGGTCATGCCGGACAGTGCCAACTCCTTCATCACGTCAAGGACCTCTTTGATCATCTCGGGGTCGAGCGCAGACGTCGGCTCGTCGAAGAGCATGATCTTCGGTTCCATCGCCAACGACCGGGCGATCGCCACCCGCTGCTGCTGGCCACCAGACAACTGGCCCGGATACTTGTTCGCCTGCTCGGGGATACCGACCCGCTCCAACAACTCCATGCCGGTCGCCTCGGCCTCAGCCTTCGGGAGCTTGCGAACCCACTGCGGTGCCAACGTGATGTTATCCAAGACCGTCAAGTGAGGGAACAGGTTGAACTGCTGGAACACCATGCCGACTTCGGCGCGAATCTTCTCGATGTTCTTGATGTCGTTCGTCAACTCCATGCCGTCAATGATGAGGGTGCCCTCCTGATGGGCCTCAAGGCGGTTGATGCACCGAATCCACGTCGACTTGCCTGACCCCGACGGTCCGATGACAACAACGACTTCGCGCTCGCGGATCGTCGCCGTCACGCCTTTGAGGGCCTGGAAGTCACCGAACCACTTCTTGACACCATCGCTGACGATCATGTCGTCGCCGAGCGAGGGCTTCTGCGGTGCTGCTCCGTTGCCGTTGTCGTCCATGTCGCCTCCTAGGAATCTTCAGATCACCGTTCACCGACACCGAGCTTCTTCTCCATCCGCAGCGAGATGCGGCTGAAGGTGAAGGTGAACATCCAGTAAACCACTGCAGCGAAGAGGAGTGTCTCTTTGAGGGACCCGAGGAACACGAACGGCTGTGTCTGGTTCGGGATGACGCTTCTCGCGATGTGCAGGAAGTCGAAGAGACCAACGAGAGTGACCAGTGAGGTGTCCTTGAACAGGGCGATCACCTGGCCGACGAGGGCAGGGATCACCGCTCGCAGCGCCTGTGGCAACACGATGAACACGGTGGTCTGGGTGGTCGTCAGGCCCATCGCATCGGCAGCTTCGTACTGACCCCTCGGCACGGCCTGGAGACCACCGCGAACGTTCTCCGCCAGATACGCCGCCGAGAAGAACGTCATCGCACCAATGGCCCGGGCAACACCGCCGACTTCGACGCCTTCCGGGAGCAGCACCGGGAACATTATGAAGCCCACGATGAGCCAGGTGATGAGAGGAACGCCGCGAACCAGTTCGATGTACGTGGTAGCCATGAGCCGGAAGATCGGCATCTTCGACGTGCGGGCCAGCGCCAGGATGATGCCGAGGGGGAACGACAACACGATCGCTGAGAAGGCGAGCAGGATCGTCAACGACAAGCCGCCGAGGAAGAACTTGCCCGGAACCTCGATGGTCGACGGTGCGGTGATAATCATGATCGTGTAGACAAGTGCCGCGACCAGGCCTGCCCACAGGCCAAGGAATCGCCATCTCGCCGCACCCTTGCCACCGAACGTCGTCGCGAGCAATGCGAACATCGCGAGCAGCAGCAGGAGGAAGCGAACGACGAATTCCATCGGAACGAGGAACGACGCCAGACCGACAACGAGAAGGATCGCACCGATAGCCCGACCTGCCTCGCCTTTCGCGTCGGCGATGAAATTCAGCAACAGGCCACCGAGCACGATGAACCCGAGCGCAATAGGCAGGTACCAGGAGAATGCCCGCCCGTAGTCGACGTCGGGGTCGCGAAGGATCACCAGCACCAGTACGGGGAATGATGCAACCCACAGAGAAATGATGGTGGTCTTGGCGACTCCGAGCGAAACCCGGTCACGCAGGAACCATGCCGCCCAGTAGAAGACAACTGCCAGGACCGCGATCACGGTCCAAGGAACGCGGGTCGTCATCGCGATCTCTTCGAAGACGGTGGTCTGCACTCCGTCGATTCTCGTTGGGACGGGAAGCAGGATCGTCCAGATGAGGACAAGAATCCCAGCCATGAGAACGACCACGACGCCGAGAATCGGAATCGTCTGATCTTTCGCCCGATCTCCGGGAACCGTACGCACCAGGTATCCGGATACGACCAGGGCGAGACCGACGATGACCCATCCGAGGAAGCCTCGCATGGACTCAACACCGAACGGCGAGAACGTGACTCCCCATGGACCCAGCAGGCCTCCGAGAAGCGCTCCGCTGCCCACGCCCATGAGTACCGTGCCGATCTTCCGGAGTGACGTCTTCCCGCCGATCCGATAGAACGCAAAAGTGACAGCCAGGAGGACCACGATGATGCCGACCGACGCCCAGATGCGGGTCATCTGGCCCGCCGGATAGGCCTGCACCATCAGGAGTCTCATGTTGTATGTGACGGCGTCCCAGCGGCGTTCCGGTGCGAAGATGAATCCGAGCAAACCCCGGATGACGGCGAGCACGAGAAGAACCGCCAATACCGAAATGACGCCGGAGGCAGGACTCGAGAAGAGGTTCTCGCGCAGCCACACCCGGGGACCGTGCGGAGGCGGTTCCGGCGCCAGTTCGAGCGTGTCGGGAAGTTCGATCGTCATATCATCGCTCCACCAGGCTCATCTTGCGGTTGTAGTAGTTCACGACAGCCGAGATCAGGAGACTGCCGGTGACGAAGAACGCCATCCACACGAGAACGACCGGCAGGGACTGACCGCTCTGATTCATGATTGTGAACCCGACCGCCACGATGTCGGCGAAGGCGACGCCCAACCCGAGCGAGGTGTTCTTGAACAGGTTGAGGTACTGATTCCCGATCGGGGGCAGGATGACTCTGAACGCCTGAGGAAGGATGACGAGACGCAGGTACTGTGATCTCGTGAGTCCGAGAGCCTGCGCCGCTTCGGTCTGTCCTTTCGACACGGCGAGGATTCCTCCGCGCACGATCTCCGCGATGAACGCGGCGGTGTACAGGGTCACACCCATCCACACCGCGAAGAACGGAATCGACATGACCATGCCGGTGGTGCCGTACTGGATGAAACCTGCGCCCCGGATTTCGACGATCGGCTTCTGGAACACGAGAGGCGTCCCGCCGTTGTTTGCAAAGCCGTTACCCAGCCAGTCGAAGAAGTTCGAGATCCCCATCAAGACGAGCTCCGGCAACCCCACCTGGTCGCCGGCGACGGTTGTCACTGTGAGTCCCGAGAGTACGAAGACGATGATGGCAACAAGTACGCCCGAGATGCCGGCGAAGATGATCCGGAACCAATCGTCGTCGGAGAACTTGCCGAAGCCTGCCGGTGTGCGCCGCGATTCGAAGAAGTTCCTGATCCAGAGTCCCGCTGCGGCAAGCGCTGCCACCGCGATGACGATCGGAACGAGTATCGGGGGGATATTCGCGACGAGCTCGGCGATCCAGTGGAACACCGGTGAGAGGAACGCGAGGACCGGCCAGGCGAACCAACCAACCACGGCGAAGAGCAGGACGGTAAGGAGCCAGAAGGTACCGGGGTAGCCCGGGTTGCCGGTGTCTTCCTGGATCCGGTGCCTCCAGCGTGATACGTAGCGCCCAACCACGATGCCGGCAACCACGAAGACGAGCCACGGCCAGAAGCTGCCGTCCCAGAATACCCAGGCTGAGGCGAAGCCCTTGTTCGAGGCCTTGAACCAATACTCCCCGACGTCATCCGCTGTGAGCACTGGAAGCGTAATAGCTAGCGCTGACCAGAAGAAGATCTGGACGAGGAGCGGGATGTTGCGAATCGTTTCGATATAGGTGCTGGTGACCTTGTTGACGATCCAGTTCTTCGACAGACGACCGATGCCGATGAGCGTGCCGAGGATCGTCGCAGCGATGATGCCCGAGACGGTTACCCGGAGGGTGTTGATGGCACCAACGGTCAGGGCACGAATACCGCTATCGGGGGCCGTGTCGATGCCCTCACGGATATTCACACCGACCGGGTCTGTGAGCCAGTCCCAACCGAACGAGATCCCCGACTTTGAGAAATTCTCGAAAGCCTGAGTCCCGAGAATCACGAAGAGGGCGAGAGTGGCGCCCAGCGCGAACAACTGAGCAAGCCACTTCAGGAACATGGCGTTGCGCCAGAGGGGCGTCTTCGCTCGCTGCTTAACGGCTACCGCCACCGATGTACTTCCTCCCACCGGCCCTCACCGGCTCCTCGTAACGCTGCACCATAGACACAAAGAGAGCGGGGGCGCAACGCGCCCCCGCTCTCGATTCAACGTTCGTCTTGGTCAGCGTGCCGGCGGGGCAAAAATGAGGCCACCGTCGAACCACTGCATGTTGTACGTACCTTCACGCTCGAGACCGAGAGGACCGGTCAAGTTACGCTCGAAGATCTCGCCGTAGTTGCCGACCTGCTTGATCACCTGGTAGAAGGCATCGGCCGGCAGACCCATCTTGGTCTGCAACTCGCCCTCGTCCACACCGAAGAGACGGGCCAGTTCAGGCGTCTTCTCCATGTCGGCGTCGACAGTCGCTGAAGTCACACCGTGCTCATCGGCGATGAACAGCGAGAACACGGTCCAGTTGACCACGTCGAACCACTGGGAGTCGCCCTGACGGACGGACGGGCCGAGTGGCTCCTTCGAGATCGGAGCCGCCGGGAAGATCACCCAGTTCTCAGCGCCCGGGGTGCCCGCGAGCACCTCAGCAGAACGGTTGCCGAAGAGGCCGGAACCATCGGTCGTCACAAGGTCACACGTGCCGGCCTTGAACTTGTCCATCGCCTCGGGGAATTGCTCCACTGTCTCAAGCGTGATCTCCACGCCCGCGACCTGCGCACCCTCGGTGATGTTCTTCTCAGTCGTCGTGCCTGCGTTCGTGCAGACGGTTGCGCCATCAATGGCTTCGAAACCGGAGTCGGCGGTCAGACCGGGCAGCGTTTCGGGGCTTCCCATCAACTGCTGGCCGTCATAGAACGTCGTGGCGACGAAGTCGATACCGATGTCCGTGTCGCGACTCTGGGTCCAGGTCGTGTTACGGATCAGCACGTCGATCTCGTTGTTCTTCAACGCTTCGAACCGCTGGGCAGCGGTGAGCGGCGAGAACTCGACCTTGGCCGAATCACCCAGCACCGCGGCGGCGATGGATCGGCAAAGGTCGGCATCGAAGCCGGTCACGGTGCCGTCTGCCTGCGTCTCGGACATACCGACGGATGTGCCGCTGACGCCGCACTTGAGCGTGCCGCGGGCGATCACGGTTGCGAGCGTGCCTTCACCGGCATCTGTTGTCTCTTGGCCAGCGTCGGCGACGGTCGTCTCCGTGCCGGCCGCGGTCGTGGTTGTTTCGTCTGCTTCGTCGCTGCTACCGCAAGCTGCGGCAACAAGGGCGAGCACTGCAAAGAGCAGTACAAGTCTCTTCATCATCTGGGATAACCCCTTCTCTTTCTTCCGACATTTCCTCCGGCACCCCTGCCTCGGGGCGCGTTCCCCCGACCCGAGCCGAGGGATAGCGCTGCAACTTAGTAGCGCGATGCCAGAAGCGGCAAGCGGTTGGGCAAGGTTCTGGAACGACACCGTGGTGTCGTTCCAGAA
>JBLWQS010000092.1:0-6105 GCA_048452705.1 Acidimicrobiia bacterium | reverse complement strand
ACAGTCACCACGGTCTTCCAGCGCCCGATGCTCCTCCGGCGCAGCGTCGGGGCCAACGTCCGGATCGGGCGGAAACTCCACGGCCTCGGCACCAAGGACAACAGCACCGAACGATGGCTCGAGAAGTTGGGCTTGACCGACCTCGCGGACGCTCCCGCCCGAACGCTATCGGCAGGCGAAGCACAGCGAGTTGCCCTCGCCAGGGCGCTCGTCGTCGAACCGTCGGTCCTCCTGCTCGACGAACCCACCGGCAACCTCGACCCGTACAACGTCGGCCTCCTCGAGGACATCGTCCGTTCCGAGAACGCAGAACGCGGAACAACGATCGTCGTCGTCACCCACGACGTCTTCCAAGCACGCAGGCTCGCCGACCGCACCGGCCTCATGGTCTCGGGACGCATGGTCGAACTGGCCGAGACCGAAGCGTTCTTCTCGGATCCGCACCAACCGCAGACGGCGGCATTCGTGCGAGGCGACCTCCTGATCTGAACTCGATCTCATCGGCGGACGGTCAATAGGATGAGGCTCACCAACGCCACCTGCACTTGAGGACGGAGTCGCACATGAACACGGCCGACTATCCAGGCTTCGTCGAGGCCCTCGACCGACACTTCCCCGGCGCCATGCCCGAGGGGGAGTACATCGACGAAACCGCTGCGCGGTTGAGCGGCGAGGGGTTCACCAACGCCAACACGATCGCCTGCGTCGCGCTGTGTCGCGACGAGGTTACCCGCCCCATCTTCTCCGACGTCGAACGAGTTTGGGGACCGGCTTTCAGCTTCGCCGGACTCGCCGGCATGGTCACGGCCGGCCGTACGGGGCTCTCGGCCACGATCCACCACGCCCCTATCGAGAACGGTCGACGACGCTTCGTCATCTACGCCATGGCTCATATCGCAATCGATGCGGGTGGCACGATCGGTCGGCTCGAGCGCCCGGGAATCCCCGAGCCGTCGAGCGCGTGCGGAGCCCTCGTGGCATTTAGCGAAGAGTTGCGAAAAGGAACGTTGGTGGTCGAGTTCGATCGGTACGACACCGAGCAGAGCCTGCTCAAACACCGCCTCCTCCCGCTCATCGAGTACGGCAACGTCCCCGATCTCGTCGATCTCACGAAGCTGACAGTGACCGCCATCGAGGAGGATCTCCGGGAGATTCTTCGTTCACTTGAGGACGAGTGGAAGGAGTCCGGCCAAGCGATACCCGCCGATGAAGCCATCTTCAGCGGGATCCAGATCCACGGTCCAGATGGCGCGAACTTCGTGTGGCCCGTCACCTCACATGTCGAAGTCGGCGGCGATTCAAGCGACTATGGGTTCTCGACCGAGGCTCCACAGATGTCCTGACGACGAGAATCTTCGCTCTCAGGCGGGCCGAGAAGTCAACAGCCCTTCGGTATGGGCCCGCGCAACAGCCTCTTCCCGCGTGGACGAGTCCAGCTTCGCGAGGATCGCCGAGACGTGATGTTCCACCGTTCGGGGTGACACGAAGAGTCGATCCGCTATCTCGGTGTTGGTGAGGCCCTCGTCTAGGACCTGGAGGACCTCGGCCTGCCTAGCCGTGAGCCCGGCTGCATGGCCCCTCGTCGCCCGCCCCTTACCGCGAGGTACGGTGAGCCCCTTGTCCCGCATGGCCTTTCTCAACTTCGCGGCGACTGCAGCGGCACCCAGCGTCTCGAGCATCTCGAGCGCTTCCAGTTGAGCGGTCGGGTCGCCGTGCGACAATGCGAGTGCCCTCTCATACGGACATCCGATCGTCGACCACATCTTCGCGGCTGCAACGGGATCGCCGGCAATACTCAGCCGGTACGGCTCAGCGATTCCTTCGGGAGCGTCGGCAAGCTCTCCGAGCTCCCACAACCAGAACGCGAGTGCTCCCGTGGACCACTTGAACCCGCTGCCGATCCCGATCTCCATGATCCGCTTGATGTCACCCAATGGAGCGTCGCCGCTTCCGGTGATCCAAGCGTGCTCTGCAACCGCCGTAGCAGCCGGAGCAAGCCGCTGGAACTCGTCGGCGATGAGTGACATCTCCCATGCCTGGGACAACATCGCTCCGGCATCGGCCCGGCCCCGTCGTGCCGCGATGACACCGAGAATTGGGAGGGCGACCATCTGTGTGATTGCTGTCCTGGCGATAAGTTCTCTCGCCAGATCTTCGGCCTCGTACCACTCGCCTTCGAGTTCGAGAACCCTCGTATACATCGCTATTGAGGATCCCTCTAGGCCCTCGAGTTGATGGCGGACTGCAGAGGCGATCGCTCTCTGCGCGTAGTCCGAGGCGATCGGAAGATCCCGGAACTCGGCGGCAGCCCAGGCATGATTGGACAACGCCCGGCACTCTTCGTACCACTGGCCCGCCGCCTCGGAACGGTCCCTCGCCTCGTCGAGACTCGCGCGTCCTTCCGGGTAGTTGGCGATGTTGGCAACAATTCCGCGGTGGTTGAGGGAGCGGATCAGGATTCGCTCGTCGATATCCGGCCCGCCTGCCTCCAACGTGCGGTCGACCAGTTCGGGAACCGCTGTGACATTGCCCTCCATCATCGCCAGATAGGTGTTGGCCTCCAGCGCTCTCGCAAGATCGGCTCCGTCTGGATCCGCCCCCAAAACGACCACGGCCTGCTGTGCGAATCTCTCGGCTTGTTCGCGTTGACCGGCGATCTCGTAGAAGTGTGCCGCCTGGGCGAGTGACTTCGACTCTGCCCTCGGGTCGCCCATCTCGCGGTAGTGACGGAGCGCAAGTTCGTTCACATCGATCGCCCCTGAGATGTCGTCCACGAAGAATTCCTCATCCGCCCATTCGTCGAGGATGGGCCCGCGCTCCTCTGAATCGAGGCGATCAAGGAACGGAGCCAATTCGCGGAAATCTTCGACGGCCTGGCGATGGGAACCGACGTCAGCCGCGAAACGGGCCGATCTGGGTGCAAGCTCTATCAGTCGATCGATGTCGCCAGACTCACGCGCCACATGGATGAGGAGACACGGATGGGTCTGCTCGGGAAGGTTCTCGAGAACGGTGCGGTTTGCCGACATCCTCTCGGCGCTCGTCAGGAAGGACTCAACGGTTCGTCGAATCAACTCGTGGCGAAAGGCAACAGAGCGTTCATCGATGTCGAGGAGGCCGCGTTGGACACACTCGTCGATGCGGCTATCGGATCCTCCCCCCAACTGAACGGCGTCCACTCTGGGGATCGGCTCTGGAATGACTGAGAGTGTCTTCAGCATCTCACGGGCGCCGGGCGACAAGTTCTGCATCCTGGCAACCACCGAGTCCTGAAGAGAGACCGGGATCCCCTCAGTACCAGCCGAGGCCATTTCTGTTGCCAGGAACGGATTTCCGTTGGTGGACGCCATAACTTCGATCGCGTCCAGGTCGGTTTCACCGACGATTGCCTCCACGGCCGACAGTGACAGTCCCCCGAGTTGGATTCTCGCGACACTTTGGGGAGGAAGATCCCCGATCACACGTCGAAGCGGATGGTCATAGTCGACCTCGCCGTCGCGGTAGGTGAGTAAGAGCAGGCCGTTCGTTCTAGCGATCCGTCGGCCAAGGTACTTGATGGCGTCGAGCGTCGCCTCGTCCGCCCAGTGGGTGTCTTCGAGCACCATGATGCCGGGGCGCAGCGGTCGAGAGAGCAAGTTCAGGGTTGCGACCAGCACACCGGAGCGATCGGCGTCGTGCAAGGGTTCTGCAATCGACGGTTCGTCACGGGCGATGTCCCAGAACGGTGCGAATGGTTGGGCAATCAGCAGATCGTCGCAGGACCCGAAGTAGACCCTCACGTCACCGGCGCGTCGATCGATGAACTCTTGAACAAGTGAGCTCTTGCCGATACCGGCCTCGCCACGAATCAGGACAACCTTCCCGCCGGACGAGTCGATCTCGTCGAGCAGATCGGCCATCAATCCCAGCTCTGAATCCCTCTCGAGGAACATGCTTCGAGCCTACGAGCGCCCGGTTCGGTCTGTGGGAGATTCCCGACGCAACCAGATCGCACTCAAACTTGGGTAGCCCTCCGCTACTTCTGGGTGGTAACCACCGATGACCCACGAGGAAGTTCTCGATAGGTTCGCACCAGTGACCCGCAAGCAACCCGGGGAGGTATGCATGTCACTGTTCATGGACGTCCACAACCTAGAAGGAGGGGTCTCTGCCGCAGACGTGGCGAAAGCCCATCAGGCGGATCTCGAGACTCAGAGCAAGTACGGCGTCAGCTACTTGCGCTACTGGGTGGATGAATCGGCAGGGAAGATCTTCTGCCTGGTCGAAGCCGACAACGCCGAGGATGCCAACGCGGTTCATCGCGAGGCTCACGGCTTGGTTGCCGACGACATCTACCCCGTCTCCGAATACAGCTGAGATCGACACACATAGAGAGAAAGAAGGAAGAGAGACAATGAAGAGAACATCAATCATCGCCAGCCTCGTGATCGCGCTGGTGTTAGCGACTGCGTCGGTCGCTCTGGCCGACACGATCAAGAGTCGCGCCCCCATGTACGACCACCCGTCGGGCACAGCAGGCACCGAAGTCGGCTGGACCCAACTCCACCGCGACGACGACCGAATCAGGGCCACGGTGAATACAAGCGATCTGAAGCCCGGTGGCGTCTACACGTTCTGGTGGGTAACGGTTCCCACCGGCGACCCCGCAGATGGCGTGTTCGTTGACTTGCTGGGAAGCACGATTGCGGGCCGGAACGGAAAGGCGACCGTGCACGGTTCGGTATCCGTAGGCACGCCTTCCATCGTTCTGGAGGACGGGGTAACCCCTGCGGTCTCGTTCGTGGAGATGACGAATCCGAAAGAGGCGATCGTCCGTGTCGAGGTCGCATATCACGGACAGGCGGACAGTGAAAATTACAGCGACGACTGGTTGCTGGACTTCTGGACGGGAGAAGAGCCGATGTGCTCAGAATTCCCGGGTCCAGGATTCAATCACTGCCCGATTGTACAAGCCAGTCAAGACATCCCATCTAGCTAGCGCCCACAACGGGGAAGAGCGGTCGGGGCCTCAGTTGACTCCGAGGCCTCGACCGCGTTCTCGTCCGGTGACTGTCGCTACCCGGACCCGATACCTTCGAAGACGAGCGTGACCTGGCTTCGGATTGTCGTTTCTAGGTCCCGGACAGTGCTCTCCGGCATCGAGACGAACACCAGGATCGCTACCGCCACGATCGAGAAGATCAAGATCGCGGCGGACGCGATATCCACTTCATCCGAGACAAGGCCACGATCTCGCAGGAGGACGAGGGTTTCTGCTATCTGAGCGATGCTTCTCTCGTCGAGGGAGATCAACTCGGTCATCATGGCGGACTCCGCGGGATCGAACCCTGCCCGGAAGAGTTCCTTGATCACGTCGCGTCCGAGCGCCGCCATCGCGTTGACGTACGTCATGATGAGCGGCATCAGTGCGTCGACCGGATCCTCTGTGGACAGATCGAGCGCCGCTCCCGCATCCATCAGCGCCTGCTCCGTATCGCTGGTCACGACGGCTAGGAGGATGCCATGTTTCGTTCCGAAGTAGTTGTAGACAGTGCCGACCGAGACGCCGACATCCACAGCGATCGCTTCGATCGTGGTCGCGTGATACCCGTTCTTCTGGAACGATCCGGCGGCCGCCGAGACGATCGCATCGAAGGTCTGTCGCTTCTTCTGTTCCCTGCGGTTCATCAACGTTCTCTCGCTGAGTGAATGTTTTGTAGTGACTATAAATTAGTATAGACTGGAGCTTTGCACCATCGAACAGCGAGGACGACATGAGCGAACCGGCAGTCGTGGCAGAAGGTCTGACCAAGATCTACGGGGAAGGCGATACGGCTACCACCGCACTCGAAGACGTGTCCTTCTCGATCAACCAGGGTGAGTTCGTTGTACTCCTCGGCCCGTCGGGTTCAGGCAAGACGACTCTCCTCAACCAGATCGGCGCTCTTGAGGGTGCGACATCAGGCAGCCTCCTGGTCAACGGTGCAGAGATCGCCGGCATGTCGGATAGGGAACGCACCGAATACCGTCGCTCAACAGTCGGCTTCGTGTTCCAGTTCTACAACCTCGTCCCAACGCTCACCGCGCATGAGAACGTGGCCCTGATCGCGGAGATCACGGGTGACG
>JBLWQS010000091.1:0-6161 GCA_048452705.1 Acidimicrobiia bacterium | reverse complement strand
AGACTGGACATCGATCGCCGTTCGAACTACCCGCCGCGATCCGGGGTCCCTACGGGATACGGACTACGGAATACGGACTACCGGCCCTTGAACTCCGGTGGGCGCTTCTGGAAGAAGGCTGCTGCGCCTTCGAAGAGATCCTCGGAACCAAGGAGAACCGACTGGGCTTGCTCCTCGTATGCGAGAGACTGCTCGAACGTCATTGTCGACGATCGGTCCAAAGCGGCCTTGATGAATCTCTGAGCCATGGGCGCACCATCGGCCAGTCCTTCCGCAATCTCTGTGACGGTTTCCTCAAGCGCCGCAGCGTCGACGACACGGGTCACGAGACCGATCGACAGGGCTTCCTCGGCGCCGACGATCCGTCCGGTGAGAGCGATGTCGCGAGCACGGGCAAGCCCGACGAGTCGCGGCAGGAGCCACGTTCCGCCGAAGTCCAGAGTCAGGCCCCGCTTCACAAAGATCTCAGAGAACCTGGCTCGATCCGTGGCGATCACCATGTCGCAGCCGAGAGCGAGGTTCATGCCGGCTCCGACCGCTACGCCATCGACGGCGGCGATCGTCGGCTTCGAGATCCGATGCAGCGCCATCGCCGCTCGATTGGGAAGTCTCATGTACTCGGCATTCGCCGCTGCGGTCCCGAACCCTGAGAAGTCCGCGCTGAGATCGGCTCCGGCGGAGAAGTCGCCATCGGCACCGATCACCACCATCGCGCGCTGATCCGAAGCCTCAAAGCCTTCGAAAGCCTCGGCGAGTTCGGTCCATCCGGCTTTCGGAATGGCGTTCTTCGCCCCCGGTGACGACATCGTCACCCACCGGACCAACCCTCGGTCGTCGATCGAAACGAAACTCATGGGAACAAAGTAGCAAGTAGAAAGAAGAAAGACACGAGACCGGGCCCGGACTACGGGATACGGTCTACGGAATACGGAATACTCTTCGCTCCATGGAGATCGAGCGGTTCCGGGACGACAACGTCATCAAGCCAGTACAGCCTTATCAGGCACGCAAGGCTTACGTGTGTCCGGGGTGTGAGTCCTGGATCGAGCCGGGAGTCGGGCATCTCGTTGTTGTACCGCGCCATGCTCCCGATCTGCGCCGGCACTGGCACCGGGGCTGTTGGTTCAAGGAGCAGCGCCGCAAGTACGGCTCAACCGACACCGGGTAGCCAGCGCACCGCCGCCCCTTCGGTCGTCAACTCGACGGCGATGAGATCGATGCGCCGTATCGAGAGCACACCAGCGGCACGACGGATCCTGGCGTTCTTCTCATCGTCGAAGTTCTCCCACGGCCGAGTTCCGGCTCCGAGGCCGGTCTTGACCTCGACCGCTATCAGGTGACCATCCACTCGAGCGACAAGATCGATCTCGTCACGGCCCACCCGCACGTTCCGATCGACGATGATGGCACCACGCTGTTCGAGAAACCGCGCGGCTACCGCTTCCCCTGCAGCACCAACGGACATACGACGCGTAGGCATCCAACGATCGTCCCATGCGCGTGTGACAGATACCGACTACGGACTACGGACTACGCATTACGCAATACGTATTACGAGAACTCAGACGGTAGATCGGTCTCTTCGATGTTGACGTCCCGGAAGGTCATGACGCGCACTCGCTTCACGAATCGCGCGGGACGGAACATGTCCCACACCCAGGCATCCTCGAGTTCGAGTTCGAAGTAGACGGAGCCATCAGCCGAGCGGGTCGTCATCTCGACCTGGTTGGCGAGGTAGAAGCGCCGCTCGGTCTCGACGACGTATCGGAACATCGGGAGGACATCGCGGTATTCGCGATAGATCTGCAGTTCAACGTCGGTTTCGAACCGCTCGAGATCCTCTTCGCCCACTCGTGCCTCTCCCGTCTGTGGTCGGTGAAACGATGCTACCCGCGACCCGTCGATAACCCGATGGCCGTCACAGCATCGTCCAGTGCTCGATCGGCCACATGATCACGAATGCCCGTCCAACGATCGTGTCGGTCGGGACCGCCCCGAAGTACCGGCTGTCCTGACTTGCGTTTCGGTTGTCGCCCATCACGAACATCTGGCCCGGTGGCACGATGATCGGCCCGAAGTCCGGCATCACCGACCCGGTCTTCAGATACGGTTCGTCGATCGGCACACCGTCGATGAGTACCTGGCTATCGACGATCTCGACGCGCTCCCCCGGAAGC
The DNA here is from genome assembly GCA_048452705.1 of Acidimicrobiia bacterium. Lineage (GTDB taxonomy): Bacteria > Actinomycetota > Acidimicrobiia > Spongiisociales > UBA5794 > JAHEEL01. The sequence goes on along the minus strand of JBLWQS010000091.1, from coordinate 3,984 downwards.
CCGATCACCCGCTTGATGAACTCGGATCGTGGAACGGAGAGACCGACCGCTTCCAGAATGTTGCGCCGCGCCGCTTCGACCATCGTCTCTTGGGGTGCCTCCTCTCCACGGGGATCGTCGAACACGACGACGTGCCCTCGCTGTAGATCTCCGATTCGGTAGGCAAGCTTGTTCACCATCACGCGATCGTTGATCTGGAGGGTGTCCTCCATGGACGACGACGGAATCCAGAACGCCTGGAAAAAGAACGTCTTGATAACGACCGCTATGACAAGCGCCGCAAGGATGAGGAGCGGTAACTCGAGCCAGAAGGGAAGCGCTGCCTTCTTCTTCTCTTTGCCGGCGTCTTCGATCCCCGCGGGATCGGGCGCAACGGGTTCGAAGTCGGAGGAAGTCACGGACGGCACCCTACCTGCCGGGTCGACCAAAGAGTCACTCACCGGGCCCACCCAAGTAGTCGTACCAGAGCATCCTGGCGGCTACAGATCTGAGCGGTCGCCACGCTGCTGCCCTCACGTTCGACTCCTCGACGCTCGGCACAGCAGCGAGATCGAAGACCCGCCCCATCGAGACCTGGAGGGCCCGATCGCCCGGCGGCCAGACATCGGGTCGGCGCAAGGCGAAGAGGAGATAGCACGCCGCGGTCCATGGACCGATCCCCCTGATGTCCAGAAGGCGATCCGATGCAGTCGCATCATCCAAACCACCAATCGTGTTCAGATCGATCGAGCCATCCAACAGTCCGGTTGCGATGCCCCGGACGTAACCGGCCTTCTGCCGGGAGAATCCGATGGCCCGGAGCTCTGTGTCATCGAGGCCGATGAAGCCCTCGGGTTCGACACGACCGATCGATTGCTCAAGTTTCTGGAATGCAGCATCGGCGGATGCCAGCGAGACCTGCTGTTCGAGGATGAGCCGGACCATCGTGGGGAATCCGGGTTCGCGCGACCACAATGGCGGAACGCCGTTGCGCTCGGCGAGGCCCGCCAGCGTCGGATCCATCTTCGATAGAGCGGCGACTCCTTCCGAAAGGGATGCTTCGTCGAGCGGCGCGACAACGACCCGCCGATTCGACGGGTCGTGTTCGGTTGCGAGATCTCGGTTGGTACCGGTCAGTCCCGCTTCTCCTTGATCCGGGTGGCCTTGCCGACCCGATCACGGAGGTAGTAGAGCTTGGCTCTGCGCACATCACCGCGGCGGAGAACTTCGATCTGCTGGATAATCGGAGCATGGAGCGGGAAGATGCGCTCGACGCCGACGCCGAAGCTGATCTTGCGGACGGTGAACGTCTCGCGGATTCCTCCACCCTTGCGGGCGATCACAACGCCTTCGAACGCCTGGGAACGTTCCCGTCCGCCCTCGATGACGCGCACGTCCACGCGCACGGTGTCCCCGGGAGCGAATTTCGGGATGTCATCGCGCAGTTGGGCGCTCTCGATCTGATCGAGCGTATTCACGAGGTCCTCCAGGAAAAAGGGGGGAAGGGGTGATGGGATTGTAGCGGCGAGCGAACCTAAATGGGATCTCCTCGGATGTGAAGCCGTGAGCTATGAGCTGTGAGCTATGAGCAAGACTCCTGGAGATACCGCTCGATCTCTTGCTCAAGGCTCAGAGCTCAAAGCTCAGAGCTCATCGCTCCTCTAACAGATCCGGTCTTCGCTCTCTGGTCCGCTCCAATCGCTGGTCCCGTCTCCACTCCTCTATTTTCCCATGGTCGCCGGAGCGCAGAATGTCGGGGACGGCCCATTCGCGGAACTCGGCGGGTCGCGTGTATTGCGGCTCTTCAAGGAGACCATCGCGGAAGCTCTCCGTCTCGACCGACGTGGGATTCCCAACGACGCCGTGGAGCAGGCGTGTCACGCCTTCGATGACGGCGAGAGCAGCGACCTCTCCGCCGAGCAGCACATAGTCCCCGATCGATATCTCTTCATCGATGAAGTGCTCCGCTATTCGTTCATCGACGCCCTCATACCGTCCGCACACGACCGTGATCTCGTCGAGCGTGGCCCAACGATCCAGGGTCTCCTGGTCCAACAGTCTGCCACCGGGGGTGAACAGGATCCGGTGTGTGGCTGCCAGTGGGTCGAGTGCCGCGGCGAGCGGTTCGACCATCATCACCATCCCTGCACCGCCGCCGAACGGAGCGTCGTCGATCTGCCGGTGGACGCCTTTGCCCTGCTCCCGCAGATCGTGGAGCGCCACATCGAGCGTGCCGTTCTCGCGGGCCTTGCCGACGAGGCTTGTCTCGAGGGGCGACGTGAAGAACTCGGGAAAGATCGTGATGACGTTGATCCGCATGACTGTGACGGTAGTTACTTGCGGAGCCCGTTCACCAAGAACGAAGCAGTCGACTCGGCGATCTCATGAACGTGCTGTTTGGGATCCGACATATTCATGACAACACGGCCCCCAGCCATCATCGCGTCCTGCATGAGACGCCCCACGAGCGGTCCGGGAAGCTCGACGAACACTCCGTCCATCACACCGGAACGGTAGATGTCCGTCACCTCGTTCGACAACGCCCGGTGGGACTCGGCGATCGCGAGTTGCGCATCGACGGACAGCCGGGGAACTTCGGTGTGGAGGATCAACCCCAGATGGTCGAGGCCGACGAACTCCACGAAACGGACCGTCAACGCCCGGAGCCGCAGATCAGGTGATATCGACGGATCGACTTCGGCGAGGATCTCATCGATGAGGACCGGCAGGTCTCGCTGCACGAGCTGAACCAGCAGATCTTCCTTCGATGCGAAGTGCTCATAGAACGTCGTACGGCCGATGTCGGCTTCGGCGGAGATGTCGGCGTGGGAAGTGGCCTCGTATCCGAACTCCCGGAACATCTGGGTGGCAGCCTCGAACAGCTGGTCTTTCGTATCATCGGCAGCGCGCTTCATGGAGTTCCTCCAACGACTCTGATCGTCGGCGCCGGACGGTACAGGGTCGTGCGGCGTTGCGGCACTCGTCCGATGGACTCGATCGCCGCGGTGAAGTCTTCTGCTCCCATCATCGATCCGTGGGATGAGCCGGCTGCAGCGGAGATGTACTCGTCCATCAGCGTGCCTCCGAGGTCGTTCGCTCCGGCCGTGAGCAACGTCAGACCCGCCTCGAGTCCCAGTTTGACCCACGATGCCTGGATGTTGTCAATGAGGCCGTCGAATGCGATCCGCGCCACCGAGTGGACGAGCACCACTTCATCCCACGTCGGACCCGGCCGTGCTGAACCCCGGAGGTAGATGGGAGCTCCCATGTGAACGAACGGAAGAGGAACGAACTCGGTGAATCCGCCGGTCGCCCTCTGGATGACGCGCAGCGTCTCGATGTGGTTCGCCCACGCCGCCGGATCATCGATGTGCCCGAACATCATCGTTGCCGTTGACCGGAGTCCGAGATCGTGAGCCGTCATCATCACCTCGGCCCATTGCGCCGTCCGGATCTTGTCCGGGCAGAGATACTCGCGGACGCGATCGTCGAGGATCTCGGCGGCGGTCCCTGGAAGGGTCCCGAGTCCGGCATCGCGCAACATCGTGAGGAAATCCCGAACCGGGATCCCCAGCGTCTCGGCGCCTTGCCAAACCTCGAGGGGGGTGAACCCGTGCACGTGCATGCCGGGGACCGCTTCTTTGATCGCTTCAAGAACGGTGATGTAGAAGTCCCCCGTGAAGTCGGGGTGGATGCCGCCCTGGAGACACACCTCGGTTGCTCCACGATTCCACGCCTCGACGGAGCGTTCAACAACGTTGGGTACGGTCAGCAGGTAGGGGTCTTCTCGCAGATTCAGCGATCGCGGCCCCTTCGAGAACGCACAGAATCCGCACTTGTACGTGCACTGGTTCGTGTAGTTGATGTTCCGGTTGACGACGAACGAGACGGTCTCACCGTTGGCGTGCTGTCGGAGGATGTCGGCAACCGACGCTATGGCGTCCACCTCGGCACCCCTTGCTTCGAAGAGGCGCTGGACCTCGTCGCGGCTTGGGCGATGTCCCT
>JBLWQS010000090.1:0-6165 GCA_048452705.1 Acidimicrobiia bacterium | reverse complement strand
TCTGTGGTCTGTGGTCTGTGGTCTGTGGTCTACTTCTCCCTCGCCCATAGGAGTCTGAACTCTTCTGACGTCTTCAGGAGTTCCTTGGCGGTTCCGGTTGCTTCGATCCTTCCGTCCTTCATGACCACGACGAGGTCGGCTCGTTGAAGGGCGGGCTTGCGGTGAGAGACGACGAGCGCCGTCGTTCCCGAACCGTCGGCGAAGAGGCGGTCCCACAGGACCTGCTCGGTCTCGACGTCCAGGGCGCTCGAGAGATCATCGAAGACGAGCAAATCGGGCCGGCGGACCAGCATCCTTGCTGCTGCCGATCGCTGGACCTGTCCACCGGAGAGTCGGACTCCCCGCGGACCAACCATCGTCTCGAGACCGTCGTGCATCGCCTCGAGGTCCTGTTCCATCGTTGCCGTGCGAATCGCAGCGAGAACTTCCTCATCGCTTGCATCGACGCCGAGCGTCAGGTTCTCTTCGAGGCTGAGCGAGAACAGACGCGGTACCTGCGGCGTGTAGGCCGTGCGCGGTGGCTTCATGAACGACGCGGGATCGGAGACGGTCTCTCCTCGCCATTGGATCGTTCCTTCATCGAGGGGCACAAGACCGAGCACGCTGCGCAAGAGCGTTGTCTTGCCTGATCCGATCCGTCCCGTGATGACGACGAACCCGCCCGGTTCTACATCGAGATCGATGGAATCGATTCCCATACCGGACGACGGGTAGCGGTAGCCGAGACTCCGAACGGAGAGCAGCGGGGCCGCGTTGACATCCGCGCCTGTGACTGCTGGTGATCCAGGCCGAATGTGTGGTTCCGGCTCGGCGAATAGGTCCCTGTCGGCAACGAGGTCGCGCCAGGTAGCTCCCCGCATCAACGAGATGATCCGCTCGACCGATACCCCCGCTTGTTTGACCCTTGCGATGAACAGACCCACGAAGTACGCGGAGTCGGTCACCATCGCAAGCAGGTAGATGAACAGGCTGAACTGTCCGATGGTGAGACCGGCGGAGCCGTCTGTGGAAATCGTCCCTGCAGCGAGGATCAGGATGAGTCCGGTTCCGATACTGACGGTGTTGTGGAAGACCGCTTCGAGGCCGGCGGTGAAGGTGCGATCGCGCACCATCATCTTCCGTCGCACGGCGTTCAATTCGTCGAAGTGCTGAAGCATCGTGTCCTCCGCGCCGGCGACCTTGACCGACTGAACGGATCCGAGCGCCTCACCGAGGAATCCGGTGATCGCCTCCGTCGACTCACGCGCAGCGGTTCGGTACCTGCGGATCGTTGATCCGGTTCGACTCACGACCAGGATCACGATCGCCACCGGCGCGAACACTACGAGGGTCATCATCGGGTCGATCGTGAAGAGGATGATGATCGCCACGATCGCCGACACCGTCGATCCGATGAAGTCAACGGTGAAGTCCATGGCCTCGAGCGTGTGATCGACGTCGTCACGAAAGCGCGACACGACCTCGCCGGGCGTCTCGTCGACCGGGCGGGCACCCGGCAGCGAGAAGATCCACGCGAGCATCGAGCCGCGCATCCCTGCACCTGCCCGGAACAGCAGGTCCGAGTGGAGCCGCATTGCGATGAATACGGCGCCGATGCGCGCGGCCAGATAGGCCCAGAGCACAGCCAGGATCGTTGTGAGGTTCCAACCCGCGGTTTCGCCGGTGAGTTGGTCGAAGAACGCAGCGATGAGAAGTCCGACGATGATCGGTGAGGACCAGATCGTGATCCACATCACGAGGCTTGAGAAGTAGCGGAGCCGCTGGTTCGAGATGAGGGCCACTACGACTCTGGAGATCGGTGTCTGAGAGCGAGCGGTCATGCGAGCACCTCCTCCATGCCAGTAGTCAGGAGATCGGAGAACCTCGACTCAGGATCTGCGGCGAGTGTGGATCGCTCACCGAACTCGACCACGTGACCATCGTCCAGGATGAGGATGTCGTCGGCTCTCGTGACGGTGCCGAGTCGGTGGGCGATGACGATGCCGGTCCGTCCCTCGAGGAGATGGTCTACGGCCCGTTCGATCAGCGCCTCGGTTGCAGGGTCCAGACGGGAGGATGCCTCATCGAGAACGACGACGCCCGGGTCTTCGAGGAAGATCCTGGTGAATGCGAGGAGCTGAGCCTGCCCGGCCGACAACCCCCCGCTCCCCGATTCGAGGAGTGTGTCGAGGCCGTCCGGAAGCGACGAGAGCCAGGGATCGAGTTCGAGGCGACGGATCGCGTCGAGGATCCGATCTTCGGGGACTTCGTCGTTGAAGAACGTCAGATTGTCGCGAACGGACGCTCTGAACAGTTGGACGTCCTGGGTGACCATGCCGACGCGCTTGCGGAAGTCCGCAACGCGTGCGTCACCGGTGGCGACGTCGCCGAGGCGCACCGTTCCTGTCTGAGGCTCGTACAACCTGGTAATGAGGCGAGCGATCGTTGACTTCCCGCTGCCGGTCCGCCCGAGCAGCCCAACAACACGTCCTGGTGCGATATCGAAGCTGACACCATGGAGAACGATCTCGTCTTCCTCTTCGTCTGCATATGAGAAGGTGACGTCGTCGAACTCGACGCGAAGAGCGCCGCCATTGATCGCTTGGTCACCCTCGGCTCGGAGCTTCGTCGATGTCTCCATCAACTCGTCCACCCGAGAGATGGCCGCTCCCGCCTTCTGCAGATCCTCCATCTGTGCCCGAATCTGTTCCATGGGATGTCGGGTCATCTCGACGTAGTGGAAGATCAGATAGACGGAGCCGACCGTCAGTGTCCCGATTCCGAAGAGCCACGAACCGAGGATGAACACGATCGACGTCGAGAGGCCGTAGAGAACGATCGTGGTGCTCCACATCCATGCCCATCCCATCCATCCGCGGATCGTCTGAGGGAGCCATCGACGCAGGATCCCGTTGAAGCGCTCTTCCATGTAGGGAGCAGCGCCGTTCGCCGTGATGTCCTCGGTCCCCTCGACAACTTCCCCGACGAAGCCGTATGCCTCTGCGGCAGATGCCCGGACCGCTTTCCACCGGGGGACCGCCACCCGGTGAAGTCCCATCATCCCGACAAGGGCAAGCGCAGTGAAGATCGTGACACTGAGACCGACGATCCAACTCTCGAGCCACAGCATCACCAGAACACCAACGACGAGCGCCCCGTTGCCGACGACTTTGATCATCATCGCGGAGAAGAAGTTCGATAGCGCCGTGACGTCGCCGTCGATCCGCTCGATGAGCTCTCCGGACGAGTGGCCCTTGTGGAATCCCATGTCGAGGTGAATCACGTGGTCGGTCAGATCCGCACGCAGTTGATTCGTCGCTGTCCAACCGATGTCCTCGGCGAGATAGGTCGACCAGATCGCCAATGTCTGCTGCGCAACGGCGATCAGCATGAACGTGACGGCGAGCGGGATCAGCGCGCTCGCACCCCGGCCCTCGAGGGCGCCGTCGATGAATCGCTTGATGAGTTGCGGGTTGAGGATCTGCAAGCCGATGGTCCCGAAGAGGACGACGCTGAGCAGAACCACCCGTGGCCGCAAGGGTCTCAGGTAGTTGGTGAGAAGTTTGAAATAGGCTCGTACGGGGATCATGTGGTGTCCTGGGTCGTCCGGAATGGGCAGTTGCGGCCATTGAAAAAGCCGCCCGGTGGGCGGCTACCTCGCTTGAACGCTGCTACCGGGTCAGAACCGGAAACGGGCGCGCGCGAGGGCCGCCTGGGGGGTGTTCGGCTGCGTACGCCGGATCATTCCTCGACTCCTCCTCGCTCGGCACCGGACCATGGAGGTCATCTGACATCCAGAACTCTCGCGCAGCTTGCTCGAACTGTCAAGCCTGGTGCCGTGCGAACCGCGGGATCACAGAGCACTCCATTCTGTGGGCTGGCAGAGCACCTTCAAGCTGTGTCGACGAACAGCCGACATCAAGAAGATGGACATGACGAAGTGCGCGACGTGCGGTGCCGACCTGCCGGATGCGGCCGCCCGGTTCTGCAGTGCGTGCGGTGAACCGGTGCAGGTCTCGGGCGAGAGCCCGGACCCTTCGCCACCTTCGGGGATCACCGATGAGCACTGGCAGTACATCACATGGGGTGCGATCGCGGCCGGGGCCGTCGCCATCGTCGCGCTGGTGGCCGTGGTCTTCGGTCTGCTCTCGGGAAGCGACACTGTCGGGGCCTCGGATTCGTTCGTCGTTGACGAGCCCGTTGCTACGTCGGTGACCGTGCCGGCGAAGGCCCTCGAATCGATCAACGTTCCCGTGACCGAGACCGTTGTCATTCGCTCTCCGCGAGTCGGACCGACGACGCGCTATCACCAGGACGGCACCGTCGTGGTCGTGCGAGTGACGATGGATGTGTGCGAACGTCACGACGGGATGCTGCGAGCGAGCGGATCGATTCGGAACGACTCGGCCCTCGACCAGACGTTCGACTACGACATCGATGTTGACTTGAAGCGCAGGGGGACCGGTGCACTGCTCTCCCATCTCGAAGCGTCCGTTGAGGGCATCACGGCGGGAGAGACGGTCGAATGGAGCGTCGAGACCGTTTCGAGTCGAGTTGTGAATATCCGATGTGACATCACCGAGTTGACGGTGATACCGGTCGACGGAGCCTGAACTCCAGACCTACAAGGTTCGTCAGCCCAGCACCCGCACGACGTACAACGCGGCCAGAAGGGCGAACGAGTTCGTCGCGATGTGTGCCATCACCGGGGCGACCGTGCTATTGGCCCGCAGCCGCAGCCACAGAAACACGAATCCGGTGAGGGTGAGTCCTACCACGGTGCCGGTGAGGGCCATTGCTACTTCCGGGACGCTGTCGATGCTCTCGCCCGCAGGATTGGTGAGCAAGGTGTCGATCGTCGGGAGGATATGCCAGAAGCCGAAGAGAAGGCTCGAGGCGAGTCCGGCCCAGAGAGGGGCCCAGCGGCGGGCGAACATGCCGAAGAGCACACCTCGGAACAGTGTCTCTTCGTAGAAGGCGGTTGCGATCGGGATCCGGATGAGCGCGTCGAACAGGACGGCTCCTGTCGAACTCTCGATGACGCGGTCGTCACGGAAGAAGTCGCGAGTGAAAGGAAGCGCGACGCCGACGAGGATTCCGACGCCGATCACTCCCATGACGATTCCCCCGACGGCCAAGCCCCGATGGATCCGGTCTCTGCGGTAGCCGAGGTCTGTTGCATTGGCCCCCGCGTGACGGGCTATCGCTATGGCGACGCCGAGGATCCCGAGATTGAAGGGGATGTGCAACCAGGGGTCGAGGACCCGATTCGCTATGACGTTGGCATACGCGGTGAGGGCGACGATCGCGATGATGTGCCAGGCATGGATCCCGTGTTCGCCCGGGGACTTCTTGAGCCACATGGACGGGCGCCACATGCGATCCCACTCGTCGCGTGTCCACGACACGTCGGATTCGGCGGGGCGGGCGTCTCCCCCCTCGCCCTGCGACTTGCTTTGATCGTCCTCGGTGGCAGACATGGGACCCGCACCCTACCGGAGAGGTTCAGTGGTGCCGCTACGCTTTGCCCATGGCGCTTCTCGATGCTTTCAAACAGCAGGTATTGAACCTCGGCAGAAGCGAGGCCCGTGCGAAGGCGCGACCGCTTCTCGTCGACGACGAGGCGTTCGACCGCTCCGCAGCGGGTCTCGATCGGCGGACGTCGGAGGGGTTCGTACTCTTCTGGCTCCTTTCGGACCGGGCGCTCTACCTGGTCGCCGGTGGCGCGACCGGTGACTGGGCATACAGGATCCCGTATGAGTGCATCACCGAGATGGCCCTCGATTTCGACGAGACCGCCGAGACCCTGCCCTGGTACATCAGACTCACACTGTTCTCCGAAGCAAAAGGGGCGATCACGACGCTCGAGGACGTGGAGGAACTGGGGAAACCTCTCGCAGCGCCGTTGCCGAGGGCGATCGACGCTGGGGAGCAGGAGCGTCTCGCTCAGGGCGCCATCATCCCGTTGACTGGATTCGCCGTGGTCACGAAGAAGTTCCGAACAGCGCTCGCCCGGCGACTCGAACTCACGGGCGGGACGTTGCACGTGCACGGCGAAGATCGGGCTGCGGCCCAGCGTCGTCTCCCGACGCGAAAGCGCCCGAAAGACGCTGAATAGCGTCGGTCACCGAGGGAGTCGGTACTTGTTACTCAGTACTCAGTAGATCAGCGGATAGGGACTGTTGA
>JBLWQS010000089.1:0-6248 GCA_048452705.1 Acidimicrobiia bacterium | reverse complement strand
CAGACGACAGACAACAGACAACAGACAACAGACAACAGCAAGATGAACGACACCGGACCGGATACCGACTACCGACTACCGACTACCGGATACCGCGACGCACTCCTGCTGAGACCGCCTTTCGCCCGACCGGAGACGGGTGAACCAACCACATGGGAACCGGTACCATCACCGTCATGCCTGTTGAGATTGATATTGAACGCGTCGCGCACCTTGCACGGATAGCGCTGACGCAAGAGGAGATGGCCGCGTACAGCGCCCAACTCGTTCACATCCTCGAGCATGCGGAGCGGGTCCAGGCGCTGCCGACTGACGGTGTCGAACCGACGTCGCATCCGCTGCCGATGGTCAATGCGTTCCGACCGGACGAGGTGACGGAGTCGCTTTCCCGTGATGACGCCCTGGCCGGTGCACCGGATAGCGAGGACGGCTACTTCCGAGTCCCCAAGATCCTGGACGAATCGTGACCGATCTCGCCGACCTCACGATCGCTCAAGCATCAGCCGGACTCCGGGCACAGGAGTTCAGTGCGGTCGACCTGCTCGATGCCGTCGAGACGAGGGCCGCCATCACGGAGGCTCATCTCCACGCCTACCTGACGCTCGACCGCGAAGGGTCGCGAAGCGCAGCCGAAGCCGCCGACTCGGCCATTGCCGCCGGGGACTCGCGACCGTTGCTCGGCATCCCGATCGCCCTCAAGGACAACATGGTCACGAAGGGCGTCGAGACGACGGCCTCTTCGCAGATCCTCGCCGGATGGAAACCACCGTACGACGGCACCGCCGTGCGCCGTCTCAAAGACGCCGGTGCCGTGATCGTCGGCAAGACGAACCTCGACGAGTTCGCCATGGGCTCATCGACAGAGAACTCGGCATACGGACCGTCCCGCAATCCATGGAACACCGACACCGTGCCGGGAGGCTCGTCCGGCGGTTCGGCAGCCGCCGTGGCGGTCGGGTCGGCGCTCGGAGCGTTCGGCTCGGACACCGGCGGATCCATCCGTCAGCCCGCGTCCCTCACCGGGACCGTCGGTGCCAAGCCGACATACGGTCTCGTCAGCCGATACGGACTTATCGCTTTCGCATCGTCCCTCGACCAGATCGGTCCGCTCGCCAGAACCGTCCCCGACGCAGCGACGCTGCTCGAAGCCGTCGCTGGATGGGATCGCATGGACGCGACGAGCTATCACGGCGACGTGCCGGCGATCTCCCGCTCCCTCGATGTTGGAGTGGCCGGGCTGCGAATTGGCGTCGTCACCGAACTCACCGGCGAGGCATTCGACCCTCAGGTGGTAGCAGCGACGACTGCCACGATCGACCGTCTCTCCGATGCCGGAGCCGAGGTCGTGGAGATATCGCTCCCTGCTATCGAGTACGCCCTCTCCGCCTACTACCTGATCGCCCCCGCCGAGTGCTCCGCCAACCTCGCACGCTTCGAAGGTGTCCGATACGGACTACGAGTTGACGGGTCCACGACAGAGGAAATGATGGCGAGGACACGAGCCGAAGGATTCGGTCCCGAGGTCATCCGGCGCATCCTTCTCGGCACCTACGCCCTCTCGGCCGGCTACTACGACGCCTTCTACGGGCAGGCTCAGCGGGTCCGGACCCTGCTCAGGACCGACTTCGAGAGGGCTTACGGACAGGTCGACGTGCTCGTCTCGCCGACGAGTCCCACGACCGCTTTCCAGATCGGTGCGAAGACCGAGGATCCGCTCACGATGTACTTCGCAGACATCTGCACCATCGCCACGAACCTGGCGGGGGATCCGGCTATCTCGGTGCCGGTCGGCCTCGACGACGGAGGCCTCCCCATCGGTTTCCAGATCATGGCTCCTTCGCTCGGCGAAGAGGTCATGTTCCGGGTTGCAGCTGAAGTGGAACGTCTCGTCGAGTTCACAGAGCGACCGCGGCTCGCGACATCGAAGGTGGTGACGCCATGACCGAGTGGGAAGCCGTCATCGGTCTCGAAACCCATGTAGAGCTCCAGACAAATTCGAAGATGTTCTGCGGGTGCCCGGTCGACTTCGGCGACGAACCGAACACGGCTGTGTGTCCCGTCTGTCTTGCTCTGCCCGGCGCACTGCCCGTGCCGAACCGGGAAGCGATCGAAGGGATCCTGTCGATCGGTGATGCTCTCGACTGCACCCTCACCGAGGATTCGCTGTTCTATCGGAAGAACTACTTCTACCCGGACCTCCCGAAGAACTACCAGATCTCGCAGTACACGTTCCCGCTCTGTGTCGATGGCCATCTCGATGTCGACGTCGACGGTGAACCGACGACGGTAGGGATCACGCGGGTGCACATGGAAGAAGACACCGGCAAGAGCACCCATGTGGGGGAGAGCGGCCGGATCCACGGTGCCGAGCACACCCTGCTCGACTTCAACCGTGCCGGCGTGCCGCTTGTCGAGGTTGTCACCGAACCCGACATCCGCTCACCCGAGCAGGCCCGCGCCTACGGGATGGAACTCCAGCGGATCGTGCGGACACTCGGCGTGTCGGATGCCAGGCTCGAAGAGGGATCGATGCGTTTCGACGCGAACATCTCCGTTCGTCCCGTCGGCACGACCGAACTCGGCACACGAACCGAGGTGAAGAACGTCAACTCGCTGCGCTCGATGCAGCGGGCCATCGCATTCGAGATCGATCGACAGATCGGAGTGCTCGAGAACGGTGGATCGATCCATCTCGAGACTCGCCATTGGGACGAAGCCAAGGGCATGACGAGACCCGGCCGAACCAAGGAAGACTCAGCCGACTACCGCTACTTCCAGGATCCGGACCTGCTGCCGCTCCACATCGACGATGCGTGGCGGGAGCGTGTTCAGGAGCGCCGACCAGAGCTACCTGCGGCCAAGCGAGCAAGGTATCGCGACCTTGGGGCGGATGAACGAGCTTCGACCTTGCTCGTCGATGCCGCCGACCTCGGAGAACTCTTCGAGTCCGCGGTCGATGAAGGAGCCGATGCCAGGACCGTTGCAATCTGGCTCACTGGAGAGGTCGTCGCCTACCTCCGACGCGAAGAGACAGAGGTCGGGGAGACGGGTCTCTCCGCATCATCGCTCACCGAACTCTCTGAGATGACCATTGGAGGCGATCTGTCGGCAACCGCAGCCAAAGAAGTACTTGGTGGCGTGCTCTCAGGCGAAGGGAACCCGAGAGCGGTTGCCGAAGCCCGGGACCTTCTGCAGATCTCCGACGTCAACGCGATCGAAGCGGAAGTTTCCGCTGTCCTCGATCAGAATCCGGACGCTCTTGCGAAACTGCGAGATGGCGATCCCAAGCCGATCGGATTCCTTGTGGGCCAGGTCATGCGAGCGACCGGTGGGAAGGCAGACCCACGCGTGGTCCAGGATCTGATCCGTCAGAGGACACAGGAGTAGCCGGTGATCTCGGCCGTCGTCTTCGACTGTGACGGTGTCTTGGTCGACAGCGAGCCGATCGCAGACGACGTCTGGGCGATCGTGCTCGCAGAGCGCGATTACACGATGACCGTCGAGGACACCGCAGCCTGTCTCGGCACATCGGAGCCGACGACGTACGCCTACTACGCAGCGAGGGCCGACGTCCTCCCGTACGAAGAGCACATGGCGGCGATCGACGCGATCCGCATCCCCATCTATGAAGAGCGCCTCGAAGCGTTCCCGGATGCCTTCGACACCGTCCAATCCCTGGCGGCCCAAGGCATACCAATGGCCGTGGCATCGTCGTCCCGACGCCCGGATCTCGACAGCAAACTCGCTCTCACGGGCCTTGACCGCTACTTCGACGCGTTCGTCGGAGGAGACGAGGTCGAGCACGGAAAGCCCGCCCCGGATGTCTACCTCGAGGCAGCGCGACGCCTCGGAGTCGCCCCATCGGACTGCATCGCGGTCGAAGACGCCGAACACGGAGCAGCAGCGGCCGTCGCAGCGGGAATGCGAGCCGTGATGGTCAAACGCGACGGAGCAATCTCCTCGAACCACGCAACGGTGACAGAGATAACAGCCAACCTGATCACAGCCTGGATGTGGCGCTTCTGATCCTCTCCCACGAAGTGGGGGAGGTGCCGATGAAGGAGGCGGAGGGGGCTCTGGGAGTCGGCACCGGACGATGCGAATGGACAAGGCGTGTTCCTTGCCCACAATGTGGATTCGGTTAGCGCCGACTCCCGACGGCTACATCAGCCACCAGACGAGCCAGCCTGCCGCCATGCCGTAGAGGCCGGCGATCACGTCGTCCATGGTGATACCCAGGGCACCAGGCAGTGCCTCGGCCTGGGGGACGCCGGGCAACACCTTGAAGATGTCCGCGAGGCGCGCAACGACGACGGCAACGAGCCACGGCCATCCGGTGAGACCGATCACCGCGATAAGTGTGCCGGCCACCTCGTCCATCACGATCCACCCGGGATCAGCGTGGTCGTCGGCGAACGGTGCCGCCGACCAGAGGGAGAGCACGAATGCGATGGCGAACGCGATCGCCCCGACCCACCATGGATACCGCCACAGGAGGAGAGAGATGATCACGGCGACGCCGGCTCCGAATGTCCCCGCACCGTTGTCCGATCCCCAGAGGCGCTGGGGGATGAGACCGGCGTAGAAGCCCGATGCGACGAAGCGATGCACGGCGTGGAGCCTAGGACCAGTTTCGACGGTGGTGATTCTTCGAGACCGGTCCACATGCATAATCAGGTGAACCGACCGAAAGGCCACCTCCATGCGTCCCGACCAACTCGGCGACTACCGCTCACCATCCGATGCGAGGCTCCACCCCGATGGCATCCGCGCTGCGTTCGTGGTCACACAGATGGACCTCGACGAGGACCGCTACGTCCGCCGGATCTGGCTGTGGGACGGCGACGAGGCGCGTCCGCTGACATCGGGTGACACGGACACGACGCCTCGCTGGTCTCCCGACGGAACCCGGCTTGCGTTCCTACGGAAGGGCCCGGGAGACGAGGATCGGCCACAGGTAGCGATCCTCCGCCTCGACGGGGGAGAGGCGAGCATCATGTCGGAGTTCGAGTTGGGAGCCTCCGACGTCGCTTGGTCGCCAGACGGCTCCAAGGTCGCCGTTGTCGCATCTGAGTGGACCGACGAGTGGAAGGACCTCGACAAAGAGGAGCGGGAGCGAACGCCAAGGCGCATCACCCGTCTGGGATACCGATTCGACAGTCGGGGGTGGATCCACGACAAGCGATCCCACATCTGGCTCGTCGACGTGGACGGCGGCGGCGACCCTGTCTGTCTCACACCGGGTGACTTCAACGAGGGTCAGATCGTCTGGTCCCCCGATGGAGAATCGATCGCCTTCGTCTCGGAACGGCATGATCAGCGCGGCGTCGATCCCGGAAGTCAGATCTGGAGCGTTCCGATCGCGGGCGGCGATGCAAGCCCCTTCACGGGCGTCGGAACCTGGGGAATGCCGTCCTACGATCGGTCGGGGAACCTCTATGCGCTCGGTTCGGGCGATCGATGGGACTATCCGGGCATCGCGCCGCTGCAGCGGCTGGAGCCGGACGGGTCCTGGACTCAGGTCACCACCATCGATCGGAATCTCGTCACCTTCGCGCCCGCACTCTCACCGGGCGGTCCCCAGTGGCTCGACGATGGCTCGGCCGTCTCGACGCTCGAGGACTCAGGCAGGGTCAGGATTGTCAGGGTGAGTCCCGACGGCGAAATCGAAGACCTCATGGGAGGCGACCGACTCGTGACAGGGATCAGTCCCCGGCCCGATGGCTCCGCCGCTGTGTTCACATCGACGTCGGCCACGGATCCGGGTGAGGTCTGGTGGTGGGAGAACGGCGAGGAACGGTGCTTGACGACGCTGAACGACGAGTTTCGGAAGACGACGGTCCTCTCAGAACCGCAGCGATTCGTGATCGACCACGACGGTGCCGAGGTGGAGGGCTGGGTGTACCTGCCCGAGGGGGACGGCAAGGTTCCGCTGCTGTTCAACATCCACGGTGGACCGGCGACCCAGTATGGATACGGCTTCTTCGACGAGTTCCAGGTGTACTCGGGCGCCGGATACGGCGTGGTGGCGATCAACCCGCGAGGGGCCAGCGGCTACGGCAGCGACTTCGTGCGGGCCGTCGTCGGTGCATGGCATGAAGAGATGCCGCCGGACCTCATCGATCTGCTGGCGGCTCCCGACACCGCAGCTCAGGCATTCCCCCGCCTCGACGTGGATCGCATGGGGATCATGGGTGGTTCCTACGGCGGATTCGCGACCGTCCGTGTGACGGCCGAGGACCAGCGGT
>JBLWQS010000088.1:0-6263 GCA_048452705.1 Acidimicrobiia bacterium | reverse complement strand
GATCACCATGAGCGTGGCATTCAGTACATCGATCCCGACCTCGATCACCGTGGTCGATACGAGGACATCCACATCTCCTGCTCGCACCCGGTGCATCACGGCCGCCTTGTCATCTGAAGGCATCTGGCCGTGGATCAACTCGCACTTGACGTTGGGAAGCGCCGCCTTCAGCCTGGCGAACTCCGTGGTGGCGGATCTCGCGTCGATCTTGTCGGAGTCTTCTACCAGGGGGCAGACGACGAATACCTGCCTTCTTTCAGCCACGACATCGAGAATCCGCCGGTCGATCTCGGAATCGGCCGCCTCCGCGACCGTCTCCGTTACGACGGCGGTGCGCCCAGATGGCATCTCCACGATCGTTGAGACGTCGAGATCGCCGTACACGGTCATCGCGAGGGTCCGTGGAATCGGGGTCGCCGTCATCAAAAGGAGATCGGGGACACCCTTGCCGTCATTCTTGTCGCGAAGCACGACCCGTTGCTCGACACCGAACCGGTGCTGCTCATCCACGACTGCGATCCCGAGCGAGTGGAACTCGACACCGGATTGGATCAACGCCTGTGTGCCGAACGCGATGTCGATGGTCCCGTCCCGCAACCAGGCAAGCCCTTTCGCACGTGAGATGTCGCCGGGCACGAAATTCGTCGTGACTTTGCTGCCCGTGAAGAGCCCGATCCGAACGCCGCGGGTAGCAAGCGGCTCGGTGTGGAAGAGCGATGTCGTTCCTCCTGCGCCACGGTCGATGATCGGCGGGGCGAGACCGGCTTCTTCGAGTGCGAGTTCTGTTCCTAGATAATGCTGGGTAGCGAGCACTTCGGTCGGCGCCATGACGGCTCCCTGGTGATCGCTCTCCACAGATGTGAGCAGGGCGATGACCACAACCACGGTCTTCCCGGAGCCGACCTCACCTTGGAGAAGCCGGTGCATCGGCTTGGGGCTCTCCATGTCCCGGAGGATCTCCTCGATCACGTTGTCTTGATCTGCCGTGAGCCGGTACGGCAGTTCCTCATTGAAACGGCGGTACAGGTCGCCCTTCACCGAGTTGGACACGCCCTTCTGCGATTCGAAGTCGTCGTACGCCCGCGTCTTGAGGGCCATCTGGATACGGAGGAACTCGTCGAAGATGAGCCGTTGGCGGGCAGGTTCGACGTCGTCGGAGTCCTCCGGAAAGTGGATGTTGCCGAATGCCTCGTCGCGTCCCACGAGGCTGAGTCGTTCGAGGATGTCGGCGGGCACGATCTCGGTGATGGGCCGTGAGCGACGCAGGGCGTTCTCCATCGATTTCAGGAACTCACGGGGCTTCATGCCTCCTGCCTTCGAGTAGATCGGCAGGACCCGGCCGGTCACGAGGGCATCCTCACCGTCGAGTCGGTCGAGATCAGGTGACTTCATCTGGAGGCTTCCCCGGTATGCCTCAACCTTCCCGGACAGTGCCACCTCTTGGCCCACGGCGATCCTCAAGTACGGGTTGAACCAGACGGCCCGGACCGTGTTCGTCCCGTCGCCGATCGTCGCCTCGATCATCGTTCGGTTTCTCGAGATGCGTCGCTTCGACGCTTTGCGGACGATGCCACCGACCGTCACCTCCTCGCCGAACGGCACTGAGGAGAGATCGAAGAGTTGTGAACGGTCGAGGTAGCGACGCGGAACATGGAACAGCAGTTGGCCAACCGAGCCGATGCCCTCGTCGGTGAACTGCTTCGCTCTGCTGGTTCCGACGTTCTTCACGTGCTCGATCGGCACATCGAGCAAGTACGCGATCGAACGTCCCCGCTGCGATTCATTGTTGGCGTCCACACCTCCATGATGGCGCTTCGAGAACCCAAGTTCGATGTACGCGGGAAACTGCTAGCCTCCAAGGTCACCTCAGGAGGTTCCCCCACATGTCATATCGGTGTGAAATCTGCGACAAAGAACCGTGGTTCGGTAAGCAGGTCAGCTTCTCCCACAAGCGCTCCAGTCGCCGGTGGCTCCCCAACATCCAGCGCGTTCGCGTTCGCGACGGAAGCAATTCCAAGCGCATCCGCGTCTGCACGTCGTGCATCAAGGCCGGCAAGGTCGAGAAGGTCTAGCGCCGTGCAAGGTTTCGTCAAGGTCTACGACCCGAAGTCGGGGGTTGGTGTGATCATGCGAGACGATGACCGCTCTGAGGTCTATCTCCGCCCGGGTTCTCTCGACGGCTCCATGTTCCGCATGCTGCGCCAGGGTCAGCGCGTGATCTTCGAAGCCGATGAGGATGACGGCCGCCTCTACGCCCGCGACCTCCGCTTCGGCGCAGACGGGTATTAGGCCGCCTTCGGCGGCGTATTGAGTACCCAGTACTGAGTACTGAGTAAGGCGCTTCTCACGACCGTCTCACGACCTCGGATCGCTTCGTTACAATGGTTCCACGACGTGAGGAGGAACCCGTGGTTCGAGCGTACATTCTGATTCAGACCGACACCGGCCGCGCCGCCGACGTTGCAGGAGGCATCCGCGATTTGGCGGGCGTGATCTCAACAGAGGCTGTGACGGGCCCATACGACGTGGTAGTGCTGATCGAGGCCGCAGACGTTGACGCGCTTGGTCAACTGGTCGTCTCATCGGTACAGACAGTCGAAGGCATCGTCCGCACATTGACCTGCCCGGTTATCAGGCTGTAGGCCTGCTTCGCAGGCCGTACTGAGTACTGAGTACTGAGAAGACGCGCGGATAGGTGAGAGCCTCGCGTGCTAGGCATCAGCAAGTGCCGTCAGAAGCCATGTATCTCAGGGGTTGCCGATGCAACTCTCGAAGCCGGAAACCGCTCAACAGTCCCTATCCGCTGATCTTCTGAGTACTGAGTACTGAGTACTGAGTACGTCGGAGGGTTCGAGCTGACGTCTACTGTTGGCTGAGGGCGAGTTCTACTAGTTCGTTGCAGAGTTCTGCATAGGTCATACCGGTCCCCGTCCACATCTTCGGGAATCCGGAGATCGGTGTGAAACCGGGCATGGTGTTCACTTCGTTGATCAGGAATCCGCGCCCGTTCTCCTCGAAGAAGAAGTCCACACGTGCAAGGCCTCTTCCTTCGATCGCTTCGAATGCCCTGGCGGCGAGGGAACGCACTTCGGCGACGCCGTGCTCGGGCAACTTCGCCGGCACCTCGAATTCGCTCGCGTCGTCCTCGTACTTGGAGTCGTAGTCGTACCAATCGCCCGCGGAGTGCACCTCGCCGGGCAACGCCGTGCGCGGTCCCTCCAGGACGGCGACCTCGATCTCGCGGCCTGAGATGAACTCCTCAACGATGACCTTCTCTCCATACCGCAGAGCCTCATCGATCGCGTCTTTGACCTCCGCCGGTTCCTCAGCCTTGCTGATACCGACCGACGAACCGAGTTCGGCGGGCTTGACGAAAACGGGCGAACCGAGATACTTCAGAAGAGTTGAGACCGTACCCGACGGATCGCTCCGGTAGTCGACTCCCCTGACGACCCGCCATCGCGACGTCGGGATGTCTGCCGCTTCGAAAACCTGTTTGGCGATGTCCTTGTCCATCGCGAGCGCCGACGGAAGCACACCACAGCCGACGTACGGCTTCCCGGCGATCTCGAACACGCCTTGCATGGTGCCGTCTTCGCCGTACGGTCCGTGAAGAACTGGAAACACAACGTCGTAACCGAGATCGTCGTCGCCGACGAGGAGGCGCCCGTCGGGCAGGCGGAGAGCCGCAGATCTTCCCTCGGCCCGGAACGGACGACGGGTCGAATCGACGATCCACCACTCACCGTCCCGATCGATCCCCACGGGGATGACGCGATGCCCGGCCTCAAGGAGGGCGTCGTAGATGGCCACGGCCGATGTGCACGACACGTCGTGCTCAGCCGAGCGACCTCCGAACAGCAGTAGGACACGGGACATGCGGTCAGACTACCGATGGAGTCGATGTTGGAGAGGGCATGCAGCGGTTAAGACTCACCGGCCGGACGATCCAGAGCTACAGCGTGGAAGCCGCCGTCGACATGGATGATCTCGCCGGTCGTCGATGGCGCCCAGTCCGAGAGCAGAACACACACCATGCGCGCGACGGGTTCTGGATCGTAGATGTCCCAAGGCAGCGGAGCGCGCCTGTGCCATGCGTCGATGAACTCCTCCAGGCCGGGAATCGACTTCGCAGCGATGGTGGCAAGAGGACCGGCCGATACCGCGTTGGCCCTGATCCCATCGTCGCCCAGGTAGCGAGCGAGGTAACGGGTAACGGATTGCAGCGCAGACTTCGAGACGCCCATCCAGTCGTAGGCCGGCCAGGCCAATGAGTTATCGAAGTCGAGGGTCACGAGGGATCCGCCTCCTGCCTCGCGCATCAGCGGCAGCAGTCCGGCGGCCAGCGTCTTGTATGAGAATGCCGAGGTGAGGAACGCGGTGGCAGCAGATTCGGAAGGCGTATCGAGGAAGTTGCCGCCGAGGGCATCTTCAGGAGCGAATGCGATCGCGTGGAGGGCGCCGTCGACGGCACCCCATCGCTCGGCGAGGTCGGCGGTGAGTGCCTCCATGTGGTCCGGATCGTTGATATCGAGTTCCAGAACCGGTGGAGGGTCGGGGAGCCGATTCGCTGAGCGTTCGGTCAGGCGGATCGCACGTCCGAACCCGGTAAGGACGATCTCGGCTCCCTGCTCCTGGGCGATGCGCGCAGCGTGCCACGCGATCGACCCATCGGTGAGCACCCCGGTGATCACCAGTCGTTTCCCCTTCAGCAACATATCTTCCTTCCCACTCGCCGACGAATCATAGAGTCGGACTCACGACACGTTGGACCACGCCCGGAAGCCGAGAGCCATTACAAAGAGCAACAGCAAGCCGTACGCGAGCGCAGGGTTGCGCGCGAGTTGCGCCCGGTACACATACGCGAGGCTCAGCGTGACGGCGATGACGACGCCGTAGAAGACATGGAAGCCGTTCATCGGCCGCAGTCCGTCGACGTAGAGCAGTGTCCCAGCCGCGACCTGGATCAGGATCGCAACGATGGCAATGCCGGCACCGATCCCGAACGCGCGGCCGGGTTGACGGCGAAGAGCAGCGAGGACGAGTCCCCAGATGCCGACAAGACCCGTCGCAGCGAGGGCGACGTAGACCCAGTTCTGGTGGAACCAGAGGACGGAACTCATCGTGGTCCCCCGGCGGGTTTCGTGAGGTGCACCGGGACCGCTCCAACGGCGTCGACCAGGTCGTCGACATCAAGATGGATGGCCGACCCCGGAACACCCGCTCCAACCGAAACTTCGCCGCGACCGACCACGCCTGCGTCAACGATTACCGGTAGTGAGGGAGCCACGCCGAACGGAGTGATCGTGCCCCTCCGATATCCGGTTGCCTCATAAGCCTGATCGGCATCGGCGAGCGCGAGACGCCGGAGTCCGAGATGGTCGCGCAACGCTCCCCAGTCGATGACCCGGTCGCCGGGCACGAGCACGATGACGTACGAGTCCTCACCGGTTCGCACAACCATCGTCTTGAGAATTCGATCGACGGTTGTACCACGGCGTTCTGCCGCCTCGGCAAGGTCCCGAGCAGGTTCGAATCGAACAACCCGATAGACGACCCCGGATTCAGCAACGGCCTCGAGAGCAGGAGATGTGTCCATCGTTCCAGGTTAGGGCCACTCTGTTTGAGCAGCGGGGACGAAGGCGCCGTCGAGTCTGCGTCGAGGTCCGAAGCGACACGGTGCCCATTCCAGCGACGGTCCCATAGCTCAACGTCTTCTTCATCGGCTGGTATGGGAGTCCTGGGGCATCGGCCCTGATTCCTATCGGACTGCAGTCACCATGAAGGCACCGAGAAGAACAGCGAACAGTCCCCACATACGGATGGCTCCAGAGGGTAGAGCCAGGAACCCTTTGATAAGGGCACGGAAGCCGCCAAGCCCGAAGAACAGACCGGCGATCGAAAAGACGATGGTCAGGATGCCCAGGACAAGCAACGTATTTGGGAAGCGACTGTCCGAGGCGGCCCCGATGAGAGCCGCTCCAAGGACGAGCCTGCCGATGACCACCAGAAGGAATAGGGGTCGAGTGGGGAGCGAGAGGAAGCGCACCAACACGGTGGGGCGGATGACATTGAGGACACCCATCCCGATCAACGCCCAGCCAACCACTTCCACGTACACACTCATGTCCAGTAGCTCACCGCCACATTCTGGTTGTCCATCTTGAAGACCCTGACCGTTCCAACCATACGCCTCGCACAGACCCGACCCGATCGTCTCACCGCCGAACACATGACACAGCGATGCCCTGGACACAGCCCAT
>JBLWQS010000087.1:0-6336 GCA_048452705.1 Acidimicrobiia bacterium | reverse complement strand
GCTCAAGGGATGGCCGGAAACAACGGTCATCATCCGCTTCTGGATCCTTGCGGGGATCGCGGTTGCCCTCGGTGTCGGCGTGTTCTACGCCGACTTCGTGACGATCACCAAGATCGGCACACCGTGAGAACGCTCATTCTCGGGGCGGCCGTCAGCGGTGCGGCCGCGGCCGGTCTCGCAGGGCGCCTCGGTCACGAAGTGTCTATCTACGATCGTTCGTCGAAGTCCACGATCCCACTGCGGGAAAAGGGGTACGCGGTGCACTCCGGGATGTGGACGGACCGACTTCTCTCCGGCGTCGACCTCGTGGTTGCATCGCCGGGCTTTCCCGAGCAATCAGATCCCGTTCAACATGCGCTCGCCGGCGGAACTGAGGTCATCAGCGAACTCGAGTTCGGTACACGGCAACTCGCAGCACCGTACGTCGCGGTGACCGGAACGAACGGCAAGACAACGGTCACGAGCACGATCACCGACATGTTGACCGAGAGCGGGATCTCTGCGGTCTCCGCCGGGAACATCGGAACGCCCGTATCGGGCCTCAGCGATGACCCGGCTGCCGTGGTGGTGCTCGAGGCGTCGAGCTTCCAGCTCCGGTTCATCGATCGGTTCCACCCGGCCGCAGCCGGGATCGTCAACGTGGCCGCCGATCACCTCGACTGGCACGGCTCGGTCTCGGCATACGGGTCTGCCAAAGCCAGGATCTTCGAGAACATGCGATCAAGCGACCTCGTCGTCTACGGCGCCGACGATCCCGGAGCTACCGAGCTCGCCGCACCGGCTCAATGCCGCATCGTCGGTGTCAGCGGCATCTCGGTCTCGGACGACGGAGTCGGACCGATCGACGGATCGCTGCAGATAGGCGGGAAGGCGTTTGCGGTTCCAACCACCGATCCGTCATGGCTGACGGACCTGGGAATCGCTGCGGTCATGGCCTCTTCAGTCGGTGCCACAGACGCCGGCATCGCAACGGTGATCGCCGGATTCACCCCCGGGTTGCATCGGCGACGCACGGTTGGAACAGATCGCGGCATCACTTGGATCGACGACTCCAAAGCAACGAACCCGCACGCCGCTCGAGCCGCAGCCGAAGCATATGAGAGCGTCGTACTCCTCGCAGGGGGTCGCAACAAGGATCTCGATCTCTCGACGATCGCTCCTGCGTCGGTCCGCCACGTCGTCGCCTTCGGTGAGGCGGCATCTTCCATCGCAACCGGAGTTAGAGCGCCCGTCACGGTGGTCGACAACCTCGCAT
The DNA here is from genome assembly GCA_048452705.1 of Acidimicrobiia bacterium. Lineage (GTDB taxonomy): Bacteria > Actinomycetota > Acidimicrobiia > Spongiisociales > UBA5794 > JAHEEL01. The sequence goes on along the minus strand of JBLWQS010000087.1, from coordinate 5,081 downwards.
CAGCGGTCGAAGCAGCGAATCGACTCGCCGTCTCCGGTGACACGGTTCTCCTGGCCCCGGGGTGCGCGAGCTTCGACGAATTCGACTCCTATGCCATGAGAGGGGAGCGATTCGCTGAACTCGTCGCTGCCCTGGAGGCGGCGAAATGACCGGCACGACGACGCCTTTCGACCATGCTACGCGCATGATCGAACCCGCCCCACCTCCCGTGATCGTGGAGGATGCCGACTCGCGGTCTTCGGTTCGAGAGGACATCCGTGACCGCCGGGTCGCTCACAGCCTTCACCTGAGTGACCGCCGGACGGTGTTCCTCGTTGTCCCCGTCATCATGCTGCTCATCGTGGGCCTCGGAGCGATGCTCTCTGCATCGTCCGTGATCTCGATTCGCGAAACCGGAGATCACCTCTTCTACATCAAGCGTCAGATCATCTGGGTCGGATTGGGGCTCGCCGCACTCGTCATCTTCACAAAGATCCCGTATCGCCTCTACCGCCAGTTCGCCATTCCCATCTTCCTCGTCGCCGTCGCAGGTCTCGTTGCCACGCTCATGTTCGGCGACGTCCGCGGTGGAGCGAGGCGCTGGATCGAGGTCGGTTCGCTGACGATCCAGGCCTCGGAATTCGCCAAGCTCGCGACCGTGATCCTTCTCGCTGCCGTGCTCGCAAAGAAGGACCAACTACTGCGACACCTCCCGCACTTCCTCCTTCCCGTGATCGCGATCCTGGGAGTCGTATCGGTACTGCTGCTCCTCCAACCCGACTTCGGCACCACGCTCCTGATCGGGGCGTCTGTATTCGCCATGCTGATCGCATCCTCCGCACCGTTCGGTTTCATCGTGGGCCTCGGAGGAATCTCAGCCATCCTCGCCGTCGCCGGAACATTCACCATGGACTACCGGAGGGCTCGGATCACCGGGTTCCTCGATCCGTTCGCCGATCCGCTCGGAACCGGCCACCAGGCCGTTCAGAGCCTGGTCGCCCTCGGTTCGGGCGGGTGGTTCGGTGTCGGCCTCGGAGCGAGCCGAGCCCGATGGTCGTTCTTGCCCAACGCTCACACGGACTTCATCTTCGCGATTATCGGAGAGGAGACCGGATTCGCGGGTGCCTCGCTCGTCATCGTGCTGTTCGCGTTCTTTGCCGCGGTGGGCATCAGGATCGCCCTGACCGCACCGGACACGTTCGGTCGGCTCGTTGCCGTCGGCATCGTTTCCTGGCTCACGCTGCAGGCTCTCGTCAACGTGGGAGGGGTCATAGCGGTGCTGCCGATCACCGGCGTTCCACTCCCGTTCGTGTCGTCAGGAGGCAACGCCATGATCGTGAGCCTGGCAGCGGTCGGAATCCTGGTGAACATCTCCCGGACGAGGACTGTTGAGCCGGCCACATCATGACCTTCGCCTTCGCCGCAGCAGGCACGGGTGGCCACATCTACCCGGCATTGGCCGTTGCCGACGTGCTGGTGAGATCAGGTGTGCCCGCTTCCGAGATCGTGTTCTTCGGCGGTGATCGCCTCGAGACACGGATCGTGCCGGAGGCAGGCTTTGAACTCGTGCAACTCGACGTGCGTGGACTCAGCCGATCGCTCACGACCGACAACCTCACACTGCCCGCCCTCATCCGCAGGGCCACTGCCGACGTGGCACAAGTCCTCAAGGAGCGCACGCCGGGAGTCCTCACCGTCTTCGGCGGATACGTGAGCGTTCCTGCAGCACTCGGGGCTCGCCGGGTCGGCATGCCCTACGTGATCCACGAACAGAACGCCGTCCCCGGCCTCGCCAATCGATATGTCGCCAGGAGAGCGACGAGAACGCTCGCCGCGTTCGCTCCCGCCCTCGAGCGGCTCAAGACTGCCGAAGTCGTCGGCAACCCGCTCAGCGCCGCGTTCGATGGCTACGAGCGAGACGAGATCAGACCGGAGGCACTTCTGCGCTACGGACTCCCTCCCGACCTACCGGTCGTCGGTGTGTTCGGTGGCAGCCAGGGCGCCAGGGCTCTCAACGAAGCGGCGGCTGATCTCGCATCAACGTACGGCGAGAAGGTGTCGATCCTCCACCTCACCGGGCCCGACCACCATCAGTCCGTCTCGGAGCAGGCCGGCTCGCACCCGACCTGGGTGACGTTGCCATTCGAGTCGGAGATGCAGTACTTCTTCGCAGCATCGGACATTGCTCTCTCCAGAGCCGGAGCGATGACCGTCAGCGAGCTCGCCGCCACGTCGACCCCCTCAGTCGTTGTTCCACTGCCTGCAGGGAAGGGGTACCAGGCACTGAACGCAAGCGACCTCGAACAAGCAGGGGGAGCGCTTGTCGTCGACCAGGAACAGATCGAAGACGTTCCCCGGCTACTCGCAGACCTGGTCGCCGATCCCGACCGGCTTGCCACCATGCGCAGAGGAGCGCGCTCCGTTGCGAAACCGGATGCCGCACACCGTGTCGCCGCCATCCTCAAGGAGGTCTCCGTTGTTTGAACCACCCACCGTTGCACTGGACGACATCGACTCCGTCCACATGATCGGCGTCGGTGGCTCCGGCATGTCAGGGCTTGCCAAACTGCTCGCCCAACGCGGCATCCGGGTCACAGGATCGGACGTGAAACCCTCCGGCGTGATCGACGCGCTCTCGGGGGTCGGCGTCGAGACATGGATCGGCCATCGACCGGATCGGATGGCAGAGGTGGATGTCGTCGTCGCGTCATCGGCTGTGCCGGATCAGGACCCCGAGCTTTCGGCGGCACGCCGCTCAGGAGTGGCAACGGCGAGAAGACCTGCGCTGCTCCGTGGTGTCACGGTGGCGTACCCAACCATCGGATTCTCAGGGACTCACGGCAAGACGTCGAGTACTGCCATGGCCGTGGCTGCCCTGCGAGCCTGTGGGAAAGACCCGTCGTTCATCGTGGGCGGAGAGATCGCAGATCTGAACACGGGCGCCCATCTGGGCGACCCCGATCTCCTGCTCCTCGAGGCAGACGAGGCATTCGGAACGTTCCGTCTCCTCGAACTTGCCGGACTCGGCGTCACCAACATCGAAGCCGACCACCTCGACTACTACCGCACCGTCACCGCCCTCGAAGAAGCGTTCGCTCAGGTCTCGAGCCGGGTCGACGGCCCCGTCGTGGGCTGTATCGACGACCCGGGCGTGCGTCGACTGGCCGAGCGCTCAACCGTCATCGGCTACGGCACAAGTGACGATGCGGTATGGAAGATCGACGACGTGGCACTTGATGCACGGCCGTCGTTCTCGCTCACCGGTCAGGGCCAAACCCGGCGAATCCAACTCAAACAACCCGGCATGCACGTGATCAGGAACGCAGCCGGTGTGCTCGCCCTCTTCGGCGAACTCGGTTTCGACCTCGACTGCGCGATCGGTGGACTCGAGACGTCGGAAGGCGTTCGCAGGAGGTTCGAGGTCAAAGTGGTGATCGATGACATCTCGATCATCGATGACTACGCCCATCATCCGACCGAGGTGAGATCGACGATCGCAGCGGCCCGCACGATGACACCCGGCAGACTCTGGGTCGTCTTCCAACCGCATCGGTACACACGCACGGCAGCGCTCGCCCCGGCGTTCGGTGCGCCCCTTGCCGAAGCGGATCGGGTGATCGTTACCGACATCTACAGCGCAGGCGAACGCCCCCAACCTGGTGTCACCGGCCGGTTGGTGGCCGAAGCGGTTCGCGCGAGCGGTGGCGATGCCACATACATGGAGCATCTCTCTGATGTACCCGACGCCCTGGCAGACGAGCTTGAACCGGGCGACACGATGATCCTGATGGGTGCAGGAGACGTCGCAACGATCTGGGCCCGGATCGCCGATCGAATCGGGGACAGGCCGTGAGCAGTCGACTGGCGTCGACAACGGGGGTACATGCCGGGGTAGTCCTCGCTCCGATGACCACCTACAAGCTCGGCGGCGCAGCGGACTGGTTCGTAGAAGTCGAAGATGAAGGACACCTCGGCGAGGTTCTGGCTGCCGCCGCGGATGAAGAAGAAGTCCTGATTCTCGGTCGCGGCAGCAACCTCCTCGTTTCCGATCGTGGCTACCGGGGGCTGGTGATTCGACTCTCCGGCGAGTTTCTCAGGATCACCGTGGACCCGGATGGTGTCGTCGGTGCCGGAGGAGCGGCGCCGCTGCCCAGGGTTGCACGGGCAGCCGCTGATGCCGGACGCTGCGGTCTTGAGTTCTACGCAGGGATACCCGGCACGGTCGGCGGAGCGGTGAAGATGAACGCCGGCGGTCACGGTAACGACACTGAGGCCCGGCTCCTCAGCGCCCGGATCATGAACCGGAGAACCGGTGACCGACACGAAAGGCCCGCCGAGGCCTTCGGCTTCGCATATCGCCACTCGAATCTCGGCAGGGACGACATCGTCGTCTCTGCACGATTTGTGACCGAGCCGTGCGAGCGCGCCGCTGCTGAAACACGAATCCGCGAGATTACCCGATGGAGAAAAGAGCACCAGCCGGGCGGAACCTTCAACGCCGGGTCCGTGTTCAAGAACCCGCCGGACGATGCAGCAGGGCGTCTGATCGATGAGGCAGGACTCAAGGGATACCGCCGTGGCGGCGTCGCTGTATCGGAAATGCACGCCAATTTTCTGATCGCCGACGAACATGCCACCGCACAGAACGTGTGGGATCTCGTGTGGGCCGTCAGACGACGCGTGGGTGAATCCAGCGGAGTCTGGCTCACACCTGAGATTCAGTTCGCCGGGAAGTTCGAGTCCGCCGGCGATGACCTGATGGAACCGGAGACGACCCGATGAACATGATCGACCACCGCATCGCCGAGCGGCGCCAACAGGTGACTGAAGACCGTGCTCGTGGACGTCTCAAGTGGTTGATCTGGCTCGTGTTGGTCGTGGTCGTGGTCGGTGCGACGGTGTGGCTCGTCAACTCGCCGCTGCTTTCGATCCGGTCGGTGACGGTCACCGGGGCGGAGCGCACCAATCCGGCGGCGATCGCCAATAGCCTCGACGCCGGCCCCGGGACACCGACCATGTCCGTGGATGCCGGCGCGGTGGAAGCGGCACTGCTCGATGACCCCTGGATCGCACAAGCCGACGTAATCGTTTCGTGGCCCGGC
>JBLWQS010000086.1:0-6371 GCA_048452705.1 Acidimicrobiia bacterium | reverse complement strand
CGCCGATGACTCGCCGTTCGCCGACATGCGCTACAGCCTGTCGGAGGCGGCCGAGTACACATCCGGAGCCTGGCAGTCACCCGCGTTCACGACCCAGGTCGTCTACGACACGGCAACCTTCGAGGACAACGCCGCCACAGAGACGTGGCTACGCGACGTCCAGGCCGAGTTGCGTCAGGATTCGACGTTCACCGACTCGATCGGAATCGGCATCGACAACGAACTCGCCTTCTCTGAAGCCATGGCCGGATCGGCGCCGTTCATCTTCCTGGCTGTTGCCCTCATCATCCTGCTCATCGCTGTCGTCCACCGTTCGTACTGGTCTGCAGTGATCGTGGCGGCGGGACTCACCGCCACAACCATCGCCTACTACGGAACGTCGGCGCTACTCGGGTTGAAGATGGGTTCAATGCTGCTGGCGTTCGTCGTTCCGATCGCTGCGATCAGCTTCGGTGTCGACTTCTACATCCACAGCATCGGACGGGTTCGCGAGATGCAGGTCGAGCAGGGCATGGCTCGAAACAAGGCGTATCCGGCAGGCATGGCTGCAGTGTTCACAGCCCTTCTCCTTGCGGCGTCATCGTCGATCGCTGCGTTCCTGGCGAACGCCTCCTCCGGCACAGAGGCGATCGTCGAATTCGGAATCGGAGCAGCGATCGCTCTTGGCTGGTCCTATGTGATCCTCGGCCAGTTCGCCCCTCGCGTGCTGATCGGCATCGAAGGTTTCGTCGGCCCGAATCCCGTCAAGCGTGCATCGCGACCGGCGTATGCCGTGGCGATGCTGGCCGTCGCGGTTCTTGGAGGATTGGCCGTCGCTCTCGCAGCGGTGATGACCGCCGTCGGGATCGCTGCGTTCGCAGCGATCCTCCTGTTCCTGGTGGGACTCCCTGCCCTCCTGACTCGGCGTCGCAATCGGAGAGCGGAACAACGCGGCGTCGAGATCCAGCGCTCGGACCGCGGTGTCGGCCACGGTCTCCAACCTGTCGGGACGTTCGTCCGGTTCCTCGCCGGGTGGCGGGTCGTAACGGTTCCCGCCGTGCTCGTCGTGGGAGGCCTCGCGCTCGCCGTGGCGTTGAGTGTCGAGTCCGGGTTCAAGATCACGGACTTCCTCTCCCCGGGGACCGATTTCGCCCGATCGATTGCCCTGGCCGAAGAGCACTTCCCATCGAGCGGCGAAGGTTCGAGCTTCATCTTCGTCGAGGGGGATCTGACGAATCCTGCCGCACTCGTAGCGCTCGATGACGCCGTTGCACAGATCGGTGACTCCGGTGCCGAGTTCGGACGGAATGGCGGGGACGAACTGATCGTCCGACTCCATGCCGGCGACCTGGTTCGAATGACCCTCTCATCTCCGTCAGCCGTTGACGCGATCTCCGCGAGCGGTGTTGATCTCACGGATGGCAACGGCGACGGCTACCCGGACTCGCCTGCTGCGATCCGGGCCGTATACGACCACATCACGGCGAACGGCGTGCTGCTACCAGACGGATCTCCGGCGCTACCCGCCGACGAGGTGCCGGGCGTGCTCGCCGACGACGGCGGCACAGCACAGGCAACTTCCGTCACCGTGATGATCGACAGCTTCACCGATGGAGACATCATCGTCCCGGCGGAGCGTGCGCTGAACAATGCGGCGGAATCCATCGAGGCTGCGGTTCCGGGACTCGGGGCGAGCGTCTCGGGCGACGTGCTCGCCAGTTACTACGGGCTGTCGGCATTCACGCGTTCGATGCTGGTGTCGCTGCCGCTTGCGGTGCTGTTGACGCTCATCCTCGCCTCGCTGCTGCTCCGCTCGTTCCGATACGCCCTCATCAGCGTCATCCCGATCGCGTTCGTCGTGGTCGGCGTGTACGCGTTCATGGCGATTGCCGGCTACACAGTGAACGTCGTGACGGCAACGATCGCCGCGATCGCCGTCGGGGTCGGCATCGACTTCTCAACACACTTCACGGCGAGGTATCGCGAAGAGTTGGCGAACGACCCCGATCGTCTCAGCGCCGTTCAACGGGCCGGCCAAGGAACCGGAGGGGCATTGGTGCTCTCGGCAGTGACGTCGGTTCTCGGGTTTAGCGTGATGGCGTTCGCGCCCAATCCCATATTCGCTACGTTCGGCACACTGACCGCGGTGATGATCGCCCTTGCTCTCATCTCGGCTCTCGTCGTCCTGCCGAGCCTCCTCGTGATCGCCACACCGCGCCAGGAACTCCCCGATCCGGCGGAGATGAGCCGGGTCGGCGCCCACGACGACATCCGTCCCCGAGAGCTCGCCGGCGTGTAATCCCTCCCACGCCGCAAGCGGTCGGGTCCCGGATCAATCTGGGACCCGACTGTCGTCATAGGGATTACTCCTCGCCGAGCTCGATCGAGACGTCGCCCTCTTCCATCGTTATCCGAGCATCCACGCCGCTCTCGGTCAGCACGGCGAGGATCTCCGGCGCGGGATGCCCGTACGTGTTCGGCCCGACGCTGATCACGGCCACATCTCCGACGGTGGCTGCCAACCACGCTCGATCGGTGGATGCAGATCCGTGGTGGGGAACAAGGAGGATGTCCGGATGGAGGGACGGGAGTTCGCGTTGAACGATCGCTTCGATGTCGCCCGGTAACAGCAGCGTCCGTCCCGCCTCCACCCACAGGACGATCGATCCGTCGTTCCTGGTGAGGTACCGCCGCATCGGTCCGAGGGCTTCTATCGAGATCGCTCCCAGTCGATAGGAGATGCCGGGTCCGACGACGTCGATCGGCACGCCGGCGGCCGATGCACGGGTGACGAGCTCTCCGAGTTCCTCGCCCCAGTCGGGATGGTCCGGAAGCCAGATGCGCCCGATGGCGTGATCGTCGAGGATCCCGGAGAAGCCGCCGATGTGGTCGATGTCACCGTGGGACGCGACGAGGAGATCGATACGGTCGATGTGATGGCGTCTCAACGCCTCGGCAAGGACGAGCGGGTCTCGACCTCCGTCGACCAGTGCGACGCCTCCTCCCGGATCGCGAAGGAGGGTTGCGTCACCTTGACCGATGTCGAGAAAGGTCACCGTTGGAACCGATGGAGTAGCACCGGTGGCGAGGGTTGAGACCGCCAGGATCGCGGCGACACCCGCGGTCGCAAGTGGCCGCGTTCTCGGCCATCTGACGAGTACCCCGACACCCAACACCGCAGCCACACCCGGCGGACCGAGTTGGGGCCAGCGGGCGGCAACCTCGGACACGGCGAGAACGCCGCTGGCGAGGGCGGACGAGATCAGGACTGCGGGTCCCCACCCGCTGACGACTGCGAAGGCCCCGCTCACCGTGGCCCCGGTGACCAGCGGTGCAGAGAGCAAGTTCGCGATCGGTGACATGAGTGGAACCGTTCCGAAGTGCCACAGCAGTACCGGGACGACGGCCACCTGTGCTGCCGTTGCAGCACCCAGCGTCGCCCACAGCGCCCGGGGCCGGCGATCGGAGAACATCCCTGCCCCGACCATGATCCCGATCGTCGCCACCACGGAGAGTTGGAACCCCACGTCGACGGCCAACTGGCCGCTCACGAGGAGCAGCACCCCCACGGCGACTCCCACGGCCACCCAGGTGTCTACGGCGATCCCGGTAGCGGCCGCTCCAAGCACGGTCGCCGCCATGAAGGCCGCCCGGAGCACCGACGACTCCCACCGGGTCGCAACAACGAATATGCCGAGACCGATCACGCCCAGAACGAAGCGGCGTTTGGGTCCAACACCGAAGAACGCGGTAGCCACCCACCAAGCAGCCAGGAAGAGAGCCACGTTGCTGCCGGAGACCGCGACGAAGTGGGTGAGGCCCGACCGACGGAGGGCATCGAGGTCGCGAGCGGTGAGACCCGATGTGTCTCCGATGAGGAATCCGGACACCAATGCCTGCGCCCGGTCAGAGAGATCCAGCACCGCTCGAACCCTGTCACGGATGGCATTGCCCACCGTGTAGAGCGGACCGCCCACGGTTTCGATCACCTCGGTGTTCGCGATCGTCACTCGTCCGGCAACCGGGTCTCCGCGGACACGGCCCGGCGATGCTCTCATCGTTCCTGTAACCACCACGCGCTGTCCGGCAACGAGCGGTGCGGTCGGGTCGGGTCCGACGGCGAGCGGTGGACCCGGCCATGGCACCCAAACTCCACTACGGCGCAACTCCTCCGGTCGAACGACCGCGGGTCGCTGCGGACCATCGTCTTCGGCCACGACTCCGATGAATACGACCGGACCCGCCGGCACGGCCGCGTTCATCGTCGCTTCGATTCGAGCGGAGGCGAAAGCTCCGGAGATCGCACCCACCGCCGCCAGTGTCAGCAAGACGGCCAGCGCTCGTTGCCGCAGAGCGACCATCCCCGCCGCGGCTACCAGCGCCACCGCAACTCCCATACCGAAACGCAGGCCGCATCCTGTTCCGACCCAGATGACTCCCGCTGCAGCCAACGCCCACCATCCGGCGCGCGAAGGGCCCCTCACTCAGGGTCTCTCGATCGCGTCACGCATCGCGGCCAATTTCGCCTCACCGATTCCACCAACGTCGAGCAGATCCTCGACTTCGCTGAACGGACCGTTCGACTCCCGGAAGTCGACGATTCGAGCCGCCAGCACCGGACCCACGCCAGGGAGCTCCTCGAGCTCAGCAGCGGTTGAGCGGTTGAGGTCGATCCCCCGCTCGGTATCGCCGACCGTCTGAGAATCTTCACCCGGCATCGGAACGACAACCTGATCGCCGTCGCTCACGGTGGCGGCGAGGTTCAGGCCGCCGAGATCTGCACCCACGTTCGCCCCACCGGCGGCTGCGATGACATCGGCGATACGGGCCGACGAGTCGACCGTCACAAGGCCCGGTCGCTGCACGGCACCCGAGACATGCACGACAATCGTCTCAGCGATGGTCGTATACGAGACGCCGTCGGAAGCCTCAACCGCAGCAGGAGATCCGCCTCTCGATCCGTACCAGGCACCGGCTCCAACGGCGAGGACGAGGGCAAGCGCCACCACGATCGCTCCGACCCGTAGATTCGCTGTGGGCACATCGCCTCCGGCTCGCGACGCGCCACACCGCTACAACTATCAGAATTCGACCCCGAAGGGAAGAGTCTCGTCAGCCCAACAGCGAGAGAACCGCCTGCACGACCTCGGGCTCTGCGGTCTCCTCGAGCCACTGGACAAACTCACCGCCGAAGATAAGGAGCACCGCCGCCGTCAGGTTGACGCCGGAATGGAGCAGGATCGGAAGGGACAGATTGCGGGATCGGATCGCCGCGTAACCGAGCACCAATCCGATGAGGAACAGCCCGGGGAGTGCGGCGATCGCGCTTGGATCGAGAAGGTGGATACCCGCGAAGAGGGCGGCCTGAACAACGACCGCCCATCTCGTCCGCATCGATCGCACCAGACGAGACAGCAGCATGCCTCGGAACAGGATCTCTTCGACAACGGGCGCTGCGACGGCAACCATGAGGATGATCACGATCCCTTCGGCCACGGTTGTCGTGCCCTCGGTGATCGATGCCACGCTCTGTTGCGGCGCCCCATCGGGGTAGAGCAAGCGCAGGAGCGGCGCGGTCACGAGCACGACGGCGATCTGGAGGCCGAAGCCGGCGGGTATCCCCCACCAGTGTCCAACCTCGATGGTGAGTCCGTAGTCGCGCCGGAAGCTTCCGGTGCCACTCTTAACCGAGAGGGCCCACATGACGATGAGGTTTCCTGCAGCCTGACCGGCGAAGGAAGCCGCGAACGTGAGGATGTTCAATTCGGAGCCCTGCCACGCCAAGACGCCGGCCGTGGAGATGAGCGCCCCGACGATGCCCCCGAGGAAGACATAGAGCGCCTGCGGGAGGCTCCACTCGACCTCCTGGAGGTAGTCGCTCATCTTCGCTCCGTTCGTTCGGTGGCTTCGCGTTCGAATCGGATGGCACGGTAGGCCGTGTGATGGGGCAACCCCACCGCCCGTCCCCGCAGGTAATCGCCGAGATAGCGGACAAGGAACCCGGCGGCCCCGTACCGGCGCCATTGATCGATGTGCACGGACTCGTGGGTCAACAAGGCCGCTGCATCGCCATCGACGATACGATCGAACGCCCTTCCCGATGCGAAGACGACCCGGGGAAGGGCCATTGCATCAACCCCGCTCCCCCACACCCGTGCGAGCCATCCGGGAACCGGTCGAACATTCACCGACGAATACCGATCCGACCCATCGACGGCCCCACTGCGCCGCAGCGCCACATCGAGAGACAGAGATTCCGGTCGCACCATGCCCGTCACGATATCTGATGCAGAAGTACTCGGTACTCGGTAGTCCGTAGTCCGTAGTCCGTAGTCCGTAGTCCGTGAAGTGTCGTTCGTCTTACTGTTGTCTGTTGTCTGTTGTCTGTTGTC
>JBLWQS010000085.1:0-6439 GCA_048452705.1 Acidimicrobiia bacterium | reverse complement strand
CTCAGACGTCGGCTCACCATCAGCGTCGCACGGGTGTCTATGCACGTGGCTACAGGATCCGAGTCCACGCGAATCACTGCATCTCCGGAAATCACTTCAGCAAGCTCCCGGCACCCAGACCCCCGAGTCCAAACAACCGGCGATCTTTCCCTGAATTCTCGGTCAGCCGACAAGCGCCCTCTTCCCCGTACTCAGTACTCAGTACTCAGTACCCACTACTCACTACTCACTACTCACTACTGATTCAGATATCTATTCGTAATCGGAAGTCTTCGGTCTCGACCGAAGCCCTTGCTTGTGATCTTCACGCCCGGCGGTGCCTGACGCCGCTTGTACTCGTTGCGATCGACCATCCGGGCGATCCGGCACACAAGGTTCCGATCGAAACCAACCGCCGCGATCTCATCGACGGTTCGATCCTGCTCGATGTACTGCTCGAGCACGGCATCGAGCACGTCATAGGGCGGCAGCGAATCCGTGTCGAACTGATCCGGACGGAGCTCGGCCGATGGAGCCTTCTCGATGATCGCCTGGGGGATCACCTCGCTCTCGCGATTGCGCCATCGGGAGAGGCGATAGACGAGCGTCTTGTACACGTCCTTCAACACGGCGTATCCGCCGGCCATGTCGCCGTAGAGGGTCGCGTAGCCGACCGCCATCTCCGACTTGTTCCCGGTCGCGACGACCATGCCCCCGAATTTGTTCGAGACGCCCATGAGGATCGTTCCCCGGATTCGGGCCTGCAGGTTCTCCTCGGCTACGCCCGGTTCGGTGTCACGGAAGAGCGGATCGAGTGTCGTCAGGAACGACTCGAATGTGTCTTCGATCGGGATCACGTCGAATCGGCAGCCAAGGTTGGAAGCGAGCGATCTCGAATCCGAGACCGAACCCTCAGAGGAATAGCGGGTCGGCATCGTGATCGTATGAACCGCATCGGGACCGAGAGCATCGACGGCGATCGTCGCTGCGAGGGCAGAGTCGATACCCCCCGACGATCCGATGACGACACCAGCGAATCCGTTCTTCTTTACGTAGCCTCTGAGGCCGGTGACGAGCGCTTCATAGATCTCTGCCTCGTCGCTAAGTCGGGGTGGGGACTCGGGAGCGGGCAACGGTGGCCGTTCACCGGACTTCTGGACGACAGGAACCGGTGGCACAGTTGCCTCTTGAGCGACGGGGAGAGGGAGATCGACTGCGAACATCTCCTCAGCGAACTGTGCCGCTCGATAAACGAGCGTTCCGTCGGCGTCGAAGACCATCGAATCGCCGTCGAAGACCAGCTCGTCCTGGCCCCCCACACAGTTGACGTAGACAACCGCGGCGCCGCTGCGGATCGCCTCTTCGCGTAGCAGCGCAGCACGATCCTCTCCCTTTCCGATGCGAAACGGGGACCCGTTCAGGTTGAGCAACAATCCGGCTCCCGCCGTGGCCTGACGGGCCGGTGGGCCGCTGGGGGACCAGATGTCTTCGCAGATCGACACGCCGGTGACAATGCCGCCGATCTCCCACAGTCGGACCGGTTCCCGGCTCTCGGCGAAGTACCTGGCCTCGTCGAACACGCCGTAGTTCGGAAGCAGCTCCTTGTGGTACACCCCCACGATCCGACCCTCGGCCAACACTGCGGCAGCGTTGGCGACCCGTCGCTCCACCGTGTCATCGTCGAGAACACCTTCTGTGAGAGGATCGACGAATCCGACGACGACGGCACACGTTCCCGATGCTTCAGCCAGACGATCCAGCACGCGGAGGTTCTCTGCAACGAATCCTTCCCGCAGGACCAGATCCTCCGGCGGATAGCCGACAATCGCCAACTCGGGCAATACAAGAACATCCGCGTCTGCACCATCGGCCCAGCGCATCGCCTCGAGGATGCGTGCCTCGTTCCCTGCGAGATCCCCGACGGTGAAGTCTTGTTGGGCTCCGGCGATCCTGATCATTGTCATAGGTCGGAGACGGTCTCGTCGATCAGGAAGTCAACGACGGTGACCAGGGCTTCGTGTTCGTCCGCCCCCGCCACGACCGCTGCTTCGTAGATCGCTCGTTGACGATCGGCACTCGTACCGCGCTGCAAGATCCCCTCCACGTTCGCCACCTCTTCGACGCAGTCGAGGCGCCGGGCATCTTCGGCGATCAGCTCCACGATCTCCCCCATGAGTTCAGGGAACGGAACGAGAGTGCCGGTCCCGAAGTCGATCAGCGACTCCGAAACACCGTAACGCTGAGCCCTCCAGATGTTCTCCTTCAGCAGCATTCTCGAGTAGACGCGCCACCGCTGGTTGTCTTGCCGCAGGCGGAACAGCATCGAAAGCAATGAGATGTAGAGCGCTGCGAGTGTGATCCCATCGTCGAGACGCGTCGCTATGTCGGTCGAGCGCATTTCGAGCGTCGGATATCGGGCGGAGGGACGGATGTCCCACCACAGCTTGGTCTCATCCTCGATCACGCCCGACTTGACGAGGATCTGGGCGTGACGCTGGTAGTGGCTCCAGTCAAGGAACTCGTCCGGCATCCCGGTGCGAGGCAGGGTGCGGAACACAGCGGTTCGGTACGACTTCAGGCCGGTGTCGTCACCGTGCCAGAACGGAGATGACCCCGAGAGTGCGAGGAGGTGGGGCAGGAAGTAGAGCACCTGGTTCATCAAATCGATGCGTACGTCCTCGTCTTCGATCCCGACGTGTACATGCATACCGCAGATCAGAAGTCGCCGAACGACGCCCTGGAGCGCCTCGGCCAGCGTGTTGTACTGGGTCTTGTCCGTATGGAGTTGCTGGTCCCAGGCCGCGAACGGGTGCGTCGACGCGGAGATGATCGCCATGCCGTACTCGGAAACAACGGATGAGACGTCGAGGCGGAGCTGAGCGAGGTGCGCCCGTGCCTCTTTCACCGACGAACTGACCGGCGTGCCAACCTCGATCTGTGAACGAATGAACTCCGGGCTCACGATGCCCTCTGCTATCTCCTTGCAGGCAGCAAGCAATCCGTCAGGCATGTCCGGCACGAGATCGCGCGTCTCGCGATCGACGATGAAGTATTCCTCCTCGATCCCGATGGTGAAACTCGGCTCTGTCGTCATGGTCCCTCCTGTCCCCGTAGCGTAGAGAGCGCGGGCGCGACAAACCCGTACAATCCGGTCCGATGCCAGACCTCACCGATCGTGTCGCCTCCCATGCCCGTGCCATCGCGCCCGACGCCATCCGGATGCGGCGAGATCTACACCGCCATCCCGAGATCGCATGGACCGAGCGCAGGACCACGTATCGCATCGCCGAGGCTCTCACGGAAGACGGGCTCGATCCTCAGGTCCGCGCCGACGGCATCGGGCTGCTCGTGGAGATCGGATCCGGCGATCCGATCGTCGGCTTCCGTGCCGACATCGACGCCCTCCCCATCCAGGAGGAGACCGGCGCGCCGTACCGATCCCAGGTAGACGGTCTCATGCATGCGTGCGGCCATGACGCGCATGCAGCGATCGGTGTCGGAATCGCCAGAGCCCTCGCCGCTCTCGGTGACCTACCGGGTACAGCACGCATCATCTTCCAGCCGGCTGAGGAGGACATCCCCTCCGGTGCAGCCCGACTCGTCGAAGAAGGCGCTCATCATGGCCTTGACGCCATCTTCGCCTACCACGTCGACCCGTCGTTCCCGGCCGGAAACGTCGGCCTGCGAATCGGTCCGATCACCAGCGCTGCAGACAAGATCCACATTCGACTCACCGGCCCAGGAGGTCACACTTCAAGACCCGATCGGACGGTCGACCTCGTGAACGTCGCGGCCCGAGTCGTGACCGATCTTCCGGATCGGCTCATCGATGAACTCGGGACGGATCGACACCTGACTCTCGTGTTCGGTCGAATCGCGGGTGGCGGTGCGGCGAATGCCATCCCGTCTGTCGTCGAGATTTCGGGTACCGCCCGTGTCCGCGAGGTTGCGGTGTGGAACGAGCTCCCTGATCTCGTCGAGCGATATCTCAAGGAAATCGCCGCCTCTTACGGTGCCGGCGTGGAAGTCGACTACCGCCGGGGTTCTCCACCGGTCGACAACGACGGCTCCGTGATCGACGTCATCCGACAGACTGCAACTGAGATTCTCGGTGCAGAGGGGGTCCGCCCGGCGCCCCAGTCGATGGGTTCAGAGGACTTCTCGTGGTTCCTCCAAGACGTTCCCGGGGCACTCGTGCGGCTCGGTGTCGGCAAGCATGATCCCCCTGTCGATGTGCACTCCCCGACGTTCGACCTCGACGAGGCCTCCATCGAGCACGGCATCGCTGTGGGGACGCTCAGTCTGATTCGATTGATGGAACGACAGCGCTGAGTCCTTCTGCCGCGAGCGCCGAACGGAGCACGGTCTCTTCCCCCGCCCGAACCGACAGCGTCAGGATGCCGCCACCCCCGTACGGGGCATGGCGAAGCTGAAGGTCTCGAAGGTCGGCGCCGCACTCGGCTAGTGCATGCCCCACCGATGCCATCTCCCCGGGGCGATCCTCGAGGGCGACCCGTACGACGGCGAGTTCCGGTCCGAGTGAGGCCCGCAGGTGACGAGCCTCCACGAGTGTGGCGTCGAGTTCTGCATCGGAGGCTGTCAGTGCTGCGAGACGCGCCCGGAGCGTCTCGACGGCATCCACCACCTCCCGCCGGTTGACCGTCAGGATGTCCATCCAGATGGCCGGATCAGATGCAGCAACCCGGGTGAGATCGCGGAAGCTCCCGGCAGCCAGATCCATGGCGCCCGGGACTGCGCCTGCACCGTCCAAGAGCGCAGCGGCAACAATCTGCGGGAGATGGCTGATCCGGGCCACGGCTGCATCGTGGTCGCTTGCGGCCATTCGGACCGGTCTTGCCCCAAGGTCGGTCACGATCGTTTCGACCGATAGAACGTCTGATTCGTCTGCCCCGTTCGGTACGACCACCCAGGTGGCGCCACGGAACAGTCCCGGTCGGGCAGCATCGGGGCCGGTGACCTCCCGGCCCGCCATCGGGTGCGTGCCGACGAAGCGTTCAGTCCGAACGGCTTCGAGAATCGGAGCCTTCACAGACGCGACATCGATGACCAGGGCCGCCGTCTCTAACTCGCTCAGTGTCGAACGAACGGCGGATGGTGGGGCGGCGAGAACGAGAAGGTCGTTCGTCCCCAGCGTCACCGCATCGAGACTCTCGATCGGAGCGACGGCCCCGGTACGAGCGGCTCCGGCAAGTGCCTCCGGGTTCGGATCCCAACCGAGTGTCTCCCATCCGAGATCCTGGAGACCCAGTGCGATCGAGGTCCCGATCAGCCCGGTCCCGGAGATGAGTGCACGCCGCACGGTGGTCAGACTTGGACGTGCATCGCCGCAGCGAGCGCACGAACCTCATCCATGAGTTCGGCGAACTCGCCCGGCAGGATCGCCTGGGGGCCGTCGACCAGCGCCGTCTCGGGAGCCGGGTGCACGTCGACGATGAATCCGTCGGCGCCTACAGCGACTGCGACGCGAGTCAAAGGGGCGACAAGTTCGCGATGACCGCCGGAGTGCGAAGGATCGATGATGATCGGGAGGTGCGATAGACCCTTGACGATCGGCACGGCCGAGATGTCGAGCGTGTTGCGGGTGGCAGTCTCGAAGGTACGGATGCCCCGTTCACAGAGAACGACGTTGTGGTTGCCTTCTTTGTAGATGTACTCGGCGGCGTTGAGCCACTCCTCGATGGTCGCGGTGAATCCCCTCTTGAGCATGACGGGCTTCGTCTGACGCCCGAGTTCGGAGAGAAGAGAGAAGTTGGCCATGTTCCTTGTGCCAACGCGAATCAGATCGGCGTATGAGGACACGAGTTCCACGTCACGGGGATCGAGGACTTCGACAACGAAGGGCAGGCCAAACTCCTCACGGGCCTCCGCGAGTAGCACGAGACCAGCCTCACCAAGTCCCTGGAACGCATACGGGGAAGACCGCGGCTTGAAAGCATCGCCACGAAGGATCGTCGCGCCGGCTTCCTTCACGGCCTCTGCCGCGGCGAAGAGTTGTTCTCTTGTCTCCACAGCGCATGGACCCGCGATCGGAGCGAAGTGGCCACCGCCGATCTTCGCCGGCCCGACGTTGACGACAGAGTCGTCAGGTTGAAAGTCGCGGCTCACGAACTTGAATGGCTTCAGAACCGGAACGGCACGCTCGACGCCGGGGAATGCCTCCCACGGGAGTTGCTGCACCCTGGTTCGGTCGCCGACGATGCCGATCACCGTCTGGGTGCTCCCCTCGGAGACATGAGCTTCCGCATCGACCTCGGCGAGTCTGGCGAGCACGTGGTCGACGTCCTCGCGCGTCGCATCCGCACGCATCACGATGATCAAGCTTCCATCTCCTGGCATGGGTCCGTTTCGAGTGAGCTTCTGAGGTTAGGCGCCGACGCGTAGCCAACAGCAGACAGCAGACAGCAGACAGCAGACAGCAGACAGCAGACAGCAGACAGCA
>JBLWQS010000084.1:0-6486 GCA_048452705.1 Acidimicrobiia bacterium | reverse complement strand
TTCAAGCCGCAAGCTGCAAGATCGGATAGGCGCGACTCCTATCTTGAAGCTGACAGGTTGAAGCTCACAGCTCGTATCAATTCGATACAATGACCGAGGCCTTCCGGCCCTAGGTTCGGAACAGGCGCAAACGTAGGTTCGGGAGGGACGGTCGGGAGACCGCGGTCGAATGCCCGAGGACGACCGGGGCATACGAAAGGTGACACAACCATGAAGAGAACGAAATGGCTCCTGTTTCTCGCAACGCTTGCCCTTGTGGCGGCGTCGTGCGGATACAGCGACACGAGTGGCGACACGACGACAACAGCAGCCAGCGGCGGGGAAGACGTCGGCGGTGCCGTCAACGGACAGGAACTCTTCAAGGGCACATGTGCCGCATGTCACGGACAGAACGCCGAAGGCATCGACGGTCTCGGAACCGACATGCACAACAACGAGTTCATCCAGTCGCAGTCGAACGCTGACCTGATCGTGTTCATCGCTGTCGGCCGTTCGACAACAGACCCCGACAACACAACCGGAGTCGACATGCCGGCGAAGGGTGGCAACTCATCGCTCACTGAAACGGATCTCGCGGACATCGTCGACTACCTCAGGACCCTGCAGTAGGTCCAACCAGCCACCAGAACGAGTCGATGAAGCGGCCGCTCTTCGGAGTGGTCGCTTCGCGTTCCGATCACCTGGACATAGCTAGGGTCGTCCGGCCCTATGATTTGAGGAATCCCCGCCATGAAATTAGGATTCTCGCATGGCAGCAGATTCAGAGACGTCCAAATCCAAACAATCCACCGGCAACTCGATCGCCTCGATGATGGGGCCGCTCGGAGCCAAGAAGAGCATCGACGGGCGTTTCACGACCCCCGCGGTGTGGCTGAAAGTCGCCGTCATCGTCTTCTACATCGTGATCGCCACGGTTTGGTTCCCTTCCTGGTTGATGAAGCCGAATTCCCTGGCCGTCATCCGTGATCTCTACTCGGGTCTCATGTCGGCCGAGACCTGGAGTACGGTCTTGAGCCTTATCGTCTCTGGCGTCTGGTTCGGAGCCCTGGCAGTCGGACTCGGAGCCATGCGAGTGGCTCAGCAGCACCGCTACATCTGATGCAGCCCCTTCGTTTCTACGACGAGAACATTCCATGCCTCGCGGCATGCCCCGTACACACGAACGCGGGTGCGTATGTCGCAGCCATCGCCGACGGCGATGACGAATTCGCCTACCTGACCGCACGACTGCCGAATCCGTTCGCCTCTGTGTGCGGCCGCGTGTGCGCCGCACCGTGTGAAGACGCCTGCCGAAGAGGTGAGATCGACACGCCGATCGCCATCCGCGCTCTCAAGCGCTTCGTCACCGAGAAGTACGGTGTCGAGGCCGGGAGCGACACGTGGCGATCCGTCGCCGAGCACAAGGGTGAAGAGCGCAAGCAGAGCATCGGCATCGTCGGAGGCGGACCCGCTGGGATGGCCTGCGCCCACGACCTCCGCCGCCTCGGCTACCGCGTCACCGTTTACGAAGCGACGGCGCAACTGGGTGGCATGATGGTTCTGGGCATCCCCGAGTACCGCCTCGACCGCGACCTCCTCAATGCCGAACTCGATGCCATCGTCAGCCTCGGCGTCGACGTCCACCTCAACACGCAACTCGGCGTTGACGTTCAGTTCGACGACCTGAGAGAAAAGCACGATGCGCTGTTCCTTGCGATCGGCGCCACGCTCGGCCGAGGACTCGACATCGAGGGTCACGAAGCCGATGGGGTCCTGAAGGCCATCGAGTTCCTGATCAACGTCAACCAGGGATTCCACGTCGACGTGGGTGAACGCGTCCTCGTCATCGGTGGCGGCGACGTCGCCATGGATGCGGCGCGGTCGGCACTGCGCCGCGATGACTATGCAGAGGCACGGGAAGCCGAACTCGCCGATCAGGATCCAGAGATGATGGTCGAAGCCCTCGACGTCGCCAGGTCCGCAGCGCGTGAGGGCGCGGCGCAGGTGACCGTGTTCTCCCTCGAATCCGAAGAGGAGATGCCGGCTTCGCCATTCGAACTCGAAGAGGCGGCAGCCGAGGACATCACGTTCATCCATCGCCGCGGCCCCGCCAGGATCCTCACCGAAGACGGAAAGGTCACCGGCCTCGAGACGATCGGCGTCCTGTCGGTATTCAACGAGGAAGGGCGCTTTGCTCCCAAGTTCGACCCCGACGACCTGAAGTCGTTCGAAGCCGACACCGTGATTCTCGCGATCGGCCAGGCCATCGATGTCGAAGCGCTCGGGGCGTCGGGACCAGAGCTCTCTCCCCGCCGCACCATCGGGATCGACGACTCGACCATGAAGACGTCGGTCGACAACGTGTGGGCTGGAGGAGATGCGGCACGCGGGCCACGAACCCTTATCGATGCGATCGCGGACGGCCGCACCGTTGCCGCCGACATCCACCGGACATTCACCGGAGACGAACCGCCGGAGGTCGAAGGACAGCTTGTCGAACTCTCCCAGTTCCACCGTCTCGACGACACATACGATCGTTTCGACCGAATTCCGGTTCCGGTGCTCGCAACCGATCGCCGCATGGGTCTGAGTGAAGTCGAGCTCGGGTTCACCGAACAGCAGGCACGATGCGAGGCCGCCCGTTGCCTGCGGTGCTTCGCCAATATCGAACTCGACGTCGACGCTTGCGTTCTCTGTGCATTGTGCGTTGATGTCTGTCCGCTGAACATCATCTCCTTGGTACCAGCCGAAGAGATCGGTGAGAAGCCCGGCAGTACGGCTCTGTTGCTCGACGAAACGTCGTGTATCCGCTGCGGCCTGTGTATCGAACGTTGTCCGCCCAATGCATTCTCAATGGCCGTGTGGTCGGGGATAGGAGTGCCCACATGAAAACCTCTGAACGAATACGAAGGTCGATGATCGGCAGTTCGTTCTTCCGCTCCCCTGACCGGGAGACGGAGAGAGACCGCGCGGCCGGTCACTGGTCGAACTTCCTTCTCCACCTCTATCCGGTGAGGGTGCGCAAGGTCGAGATCACGTTCAAGTACACGGCCTTCCTCGGCGTTGCTTCGGTCGTGCTGTTCGGAATCCTTGCCGTCACCGGGATCTTCCTGATGTTCTTCTACGTGCCGTCGCCGGCCAACGCATATGGAGACATCCAGACGATCCAAAACGAGGTGGCGTTCGGTCAGTTCCTCCGCAACTCACACCGCTGGTCCGCTCACCTCATGGTCCTCGCCGTTGCCGCGCACCTCGCACGCGTGTTCTACCGGGGCGCCTACAAGCCACCGAAGGAGTTCAACTGGGTGATCGGCGTGGTACTCCTCGTTCTCACGCTCCTGCTCTCGTTCACCGGCTACCTGCTGCCCTGGGACCAACTCGCCTACTGGGCCGTGACCGTCGGAACAGCAATGGCGGCGTGGGTGCCCCTGATCGGCGACCAGATCCAGGAACTCATGCTCGGCGGGCCGACAGTCGGGTCCGCAACACTTCTCCGTTTCTACGTGCTCCACGTCGCGGTGCTACCGGTGGCTCTGGTCAGCGTTCTCACCGTTCACATCTGGCGCTGGCGTAGGGATTCGATGCTGACAATGGATTCCGAGCAGGGAGCGACCGATGCTTGACCCCGACCCCAGGATCATCGGCGACAAACGACTGCTAGGCGTCGTCCCCGGCAAGCCCGCCGTCGGCGACCGCAAGGAACCCGCCGAAGAAGAAACCGTCATGGTGTGGCCGCACCTCCTCGTCCGCCATGCGGTGGCGGCCCTCGTGGTGATCGCCATCGTCGTGTTGATCTCCGTGTTCTTCGATGCTCCGCTTCGCGAGATAGCGAATCCCACGAACACACCGAACCCGGAGAAGGCACCGTGGTACTTCGCGGCGCTCCAGGAACTCCTGGCGCTCTTCCATCCGTTGGTGGCCGGTGTGCTCGTCCCGGGGGCGATCATCATGGGTCTCGTCGCACTCCCATACGTCGATCGGAATCCGTCGCTGAACCCTCGAACCCGGCAGTTAGCGCGAACGGCATTCACCGTGTTCATGGTGCTCTGGATCGTATTGACGCTCATCGGATTCATGTTCCGAGGTGAGAATTGGTCCTGGGTGTGGCCCTGGGAAGAATGGCATGGTGAACTATGAGTGAGATGAGTCGTCGGTCGTTCCTCTCGACCGCATGGAAAGTCAGCGCTGGCCTCCTCGCAGCTGCCGGTGTCGTAACGACGTGGGATCTCCTAAAACCCACGCTGGCGGCCGGAGTCGACGTCATCGTGAAGACGGTCAAACCCGACGCCGTTCCAACGGCAGGCGTCCTCGAAGTCCCAAAGGCTCGTGGCTACCTCGTCAAGGTCGACGAAGAAGAAGTCCTTGCTCTCTCCGAGGTCTGCACTCATCTCGGCTGCAGGGTGCCCTACATCGACGAGAACACCCGATTCGAGTGTCCTTGCCACGGTTCGAAGTTCACCAGAGAGGGTAACTACATCGAAGGCCCGGCCCCGCGGGGGATGGATGAGATGGCAACTGAGGTCGTCGACGGTGTCATCTTGATCGACACGAGTGAAGTCATCGCAGGCCCTGCGCCGGGATCGGAGAGAACCTGATGACGTACCGATCAGAAGATCCACAACTCGAGGGGGCAACGAACAAGTGGATGACCTGGGGCCTCGGCTTCATGATTGTGCTGATCGTGATGTTCGTCGTCTACCTGTGGCTCGAGCCGACGGCGCGTGCCGAATCTCTCGACGAGCACACGGCCGGCCTCACATCGATGGGTGCCGAACTCTACGAACTCAACTGCGTGTCGTGTCACGGCGCAGACGGAGAAGGCGGCATCGGACCGGCGTTGAACTCGCAAGAGTTCCTCACATCGGCGGATGACACTCAGATCAGGGCGTTGATCTCCGTCGGCATCCCGGGTTCGCTGATGAGTGCCTACGCGCTGGAATTCGGCGGTCCCCTGACCGCAGAGGAGATCGACGGCCTGGCGACCTTCCTGAGAAGCTGGGAAGAAGACGCCCCCGAGAACCCAGACTGGCGAGCCTGCTGCGGATAGCCCGAACGCTTCGCGTTCGGAAGTACTGAGTACTGAGTACTGTCGCCGGAGGCGACCCGCTCATCCCTCTCGAATCTCCGCGTCTACCGTCTGCATCTCTGCTGTTTCGAACGTGAGCGTCAGCGGGATGACGTCGCCGACCTTGAACTCGATGTCCTTGTTGATGCACATCATGTGGTAACCGCCCGGGGCCAGCACCGCTTCGCCGCCGGCGGGGATCTCGATGCCACCTTCGGCCTGCTGCATCCGCATGACGCCGTCGGTCACGATCGTCTGGTGGAGTTCCGTGGCACCACACACGGAGGCATATGCAGCCACGAGACGGTCGTCGACGTCGCTTCCCTTGATCGTCATGTAGAACGCACCATTGTTGGCGGCCATCGGTGACGAGCGACCCCACGGATCGTCGACAACTATGCCGTCGCTGCCCGAACTGCTGCAGGCTCCGGCCAGCAACGACAGCGCCAGAACGGCGGTGAACAGCGTCCGCTTCTTCATCATGAATGCCTCTCTTCTCAGAACATCAACGGAGGAAGAACCCGAGGTCGGCGGCCATCTCCTCAGCCGTTCCCTCAAACGGGAGCACCAGCTTCAGATATCCATCCTTGTCAACGATCATGACCGTCGCAGTGTGGTTGACCAGATAGCCGGTTGCTTCCGATCCTTCTTCTGCCTCGTAGTAGACGCCGTAAACCGTGGCGATCCGATCGATGGCGTCGACGTCGCCGGTGACACCGACGAAATCCGGATTGAAGTGAGCCATGTACTGCTCGAGGACCTCGGGCGTATCACGCTCGGGATCGACCGAAACCATGATCACCTGCACGTCTTCGGCGTCGTCTCCGAGAATATCCATCGCCCGATCGAGTTTGGACAGTGTGATCGGGCAGACATCCGGGCAGAAGGTGTAGCCGAAGTACAGCACCACGACCTTTCCCTCATAGTCGGTCAGGCGCACGGTGCTCCCGTTCGGACCGTCGAGTTCGACGGAGGGAGCCGCTTGGTTGGACTGGATCGTCTGGCCGTGGAAGACGTATGGGACGAACTGCGGGAGGACGAAGAAGTAGGCAACGGCGCCGATGACGACGACACCGGCGATTGCTCCGAGGACGATCTTGAGTGTTCGTGTCATGGATAACAGAGGAAGAGGTGTGCGGCCTCGTAGGCGAGTCCGGCAGCGCCGTTGGCGTTCCGGATTTCCTCGGTGAGGATATCAAGATGGTGGATGATCTTGTCCGCGTCGGACTTGAGGGTCTGATACTCGTACTCGCCGCGGATGACACCCCAACCATCAACCAGAATGAGCGTGGGGTCGAACACGAAGCTGCCATCGTCCTGTTCCTCGTACCAGACCTTGAATCCGGCCTTCACGACGTTCGCGAGATGTGCCTCCTCGCCGGTGGCAAAGCGCCACACCAGGCCGTCGGCTCCGAACGCGTCGGCCTCAGCCGTGAGCACCT
>JBLWQS010000083.1:0-6512 GCA_048452705.1 Acidimicrobiia bacterium | reverse complement strand
TGAGACTCGTCGTGCTGAGGTTGAAGCCGAGGCTGAGCGTCTCGACGCTGAGCGGAGCAGAGTGATCGAGGAACAGTCCGCTGTTGTCGATGTCGCAGCCGTGACGGACGATGCTCCGATCGGTTCCTCACCTGTTGACGTGTCCGATGAGTGGACTGAAGGCACCGTCGAAACGATCTCCAACGAGGGTCATGACGACGTCGCCGAACCGAAAGTCCCCGAGCGACACGATCAGAGTCGATACGAGCGCCACTCGGCGAAGCTGCCGCGCATCGGTGACGATGCTGCGAACGTTGTTCGATCACTCGAGTCGTTCAGGAAGACACTTCGCGGCTCGTAGGACGATCCGGATTAGCGGCCGGTCGCGGACACGTGGGAAACCAGTGGCACCTCGTTCCAGAGAGCCTCGATCTCGTCCGGATCCACAGGTACCCCACGCGTCAGGTTCTCGCATCCAGTTGACGTGATCAAGAGATCATCCTCGATCCGAACACCGATCCCCAGGAACTGGGCGGGGACCTCGTGCGTGGTGCCGTCTGCCTCGCTGCGACGCTCGTCGAGGATGCGTTTCGCCTCGGAGGCACCCTCGACGTAGGCGAGATCCCTCTCAGCGTCCGCATCGAACGGCACCTTCGATAGTTCGAGGACCGTCTTGTCCCTGGCGACGTAGATGCCGGGTTCGACCGTGAACGTCATTCCCGGTTGGAGGGGCCGGCCGATCCCGTCGACCCGGTATGGCCCGGCGTCGTGAACGTCCATGCCGAGCCAATGACCGGTTCCATGGAAGTAGAACTCCCGGTACCAGCCGTATTCCACGGCATCCTCGACGGGTCCCGGCAGGAGACCGAGACCGACCATGCCTTCGGTGAGGGTTCGCACGGCGATCTCGTGCATGTCGGTGAACGGAAGGCCGGGCTCACAGACGTCGATAGCGGCTTCTTGTGCCGCGAGCACGATGTCGTAGACGGCGCGCTGGGCATCACTGAATCGACCGTTGACGGGGAACGTGCGAGTGATGTCCGACGACAGGTAACCGATCTCGGCTGCGGCGTCGATCAGGAGGAGATCACCGTCCTGGAGGAGTTGGTCATTCTCGATGTAGTGCAGGATGCAGGCATTGTCACCAGAGGCGACGATGGATGGGTATCCCTCGCGGGTGGCTCCGGACGCGCGGAAGACGTACTCCATCGCCGACTGCACGTCGTGCTCCGACCTTCCCGGAGCGGCGAAACGTATCGCCTCGGTGTGACCGTCCGCCGAGATGCGGCAGGCCTCTCTCAGCGCTTCGATCTCCTCTGGCGACTTGATGAGGCGCAACTCGCTGAGCGCAGGTGACGGGTCAACGATCGACGATGGGACCGTGACCCCGGTTCGGATACTCATGCCACGGGCCTGACGGAGCGCACCGAGCACACGCGGATCGAGGAGCGAACCGGTTGCGTACCAGAGAGCGTCGCGATCGCGAAGCCGGGTTCGAATGACCTTCTCGAGGTCGGCGATCGGATATGCCTCGTCGGCTCCGAAGCGGTTCATGGCGCCGTCGACGCCTGCGCGCTTCCCGTTCCACGCTTCCATCTCGGGATCTCGTGGTCGGACGAAGAGAACGTACGGCTGATTGTGTGTCGGGTCCAGCAGTGCCACTGCATCGGGTTCGTCGAACCCGGTCAGGAAGAAGAAGTCCGACGACTGACGGAACACGTGGTGAACGTCGTCGTTCCTGACGGTCTCGGCGGCGGCGGGGACGATCGCGAGACCGCTCCCGATCGCGTCCATGAATTCGTTGCGGCGTTGTGAGAATCGATCCATAGTGGAGAGTTTCGAGGTCGGACGGAACGAACGCAAGTCGCCCGACGTAGCGCCGCAACTCGGATTGTCTAGAGTGACATGGCCGGGTTCGAACGCCGGTCGCGAGATGTCCGGCGTTGATTCTGAGAAGTGACGGAAACAACTGGAGGGATCGATGACACGACCACGACGGATGTTCGGGCTGCTGGCACTGTTGATGGTGCTGGCGATGATCGCTGCGGCATGCAGTGACTCGAGCGACGACACAACGACAACAACGGCGGGGGAAACGGAAGCCACGACGACAACGGCGGCTGCGATGTCGGGCGAAGGATTCACCTTCGGGATGATCCTCGTCGGTCCAGAGAACGACCACGGTTGGTCACAGGCCCACTTCGAAGCGGGCAAGTACATCGAGGAGTTGACGGGGGCGAAGATGATCTCGCTCGACACCGTCAATCCGGCCGACCGTCCAGAGACGTCCGTCGAACAGGTCGTCGACGACATGATCGAGCAGGGCGCGTCACTGATCTTCGCGACATCCGACGACATGAGAGATGGCATCGAAGCGGCGGCGGCGGCTCACCCCGACGTTCCCATGGTCTGGTCATCCGGTGACAGCGCGTGGGAGGAAGGGGAGGCATACCGGGCCGACCTGACGAATCTCAGCAACCTCATGGGCAGGATGTACTACGGCAAGCTGATCGCCGGTTGCGCCGCAGCGCTGACGTCCGAAACGGGCAAGCTCGCCTATCTCGGTCCTCTCATCAACGACGAGACCCGCCGTCTTGCGAGCTCCGTGTACCTCGGTGCGCAGCACTGCTGGGAAGAGTCCGGCAAGGATCTGGCCGATCTGAGCATGGAAGTCAATTGGATCGGATTCTGGTTCAATATCCCCGGGGTGACGCTCGACCCGACCGAAGTCACGAACGCGTTCTTTGACGGCGGCGCCGATGTCGTGGTCTCCGGAATCGACACGACCGAAGCACTCGTGGTCGCAGGGCAGCGTTCCGCTGCCGGAGAATCCGTATGGGCGATCCCCTACGACTTCGTCGGAGGCTGCAGCGAGGCGCCTGAGGTTTGCCTCGGTGTCCCGTACTTCAACTGGGGTCCCCAGTACCTGCAGGTTGCCGAGGCGGCCTTCGCCGGGGGCAACGGCAGCGCCTTCGTGTGGGAAGGTCCGGACTGGACGGACATCAACAATCCCGACACGAGCATGATCGGCTGGGTCAACGGCGACGCTCTCTCTGCGGAGGCAGCCGCCACGCTGGCGACGTTCATCGCCGGTCTTGGCGACGGCTCGATCAACCCGTTCGTCGGACCGCTCAACTACCAGGACGGCTCCCCGTTCCTCGCCGATGGTGAGGAAGCGAGCGATCTGCAACTCTGGTACATGAAGCAACTGCTCGAAGGTATGGAGGGTGCCAGCAGCGCCTGACGTCCACCAGTTTCAGTTGACGATGGGGGAGGCCGGATGGCCTCCCCCATCACATGCGGCCATCGGCGTCATGATTAGTCTGCATCTCAATGGCGCTGGAGATACGGGACATCCACAAGCACTTCGGTTCCGTGCGAGCCAATGACGGTGTCACCTTCGCTGTTGCAGAAGGGTCCCTGCATGGAATCCTCGGGGAGAACGGCGCCGGCAAGTCGACGCTGATGAAGATCTTGTCGGGTTTCTATGAGGCCGACTCCGGCGAAGTGGTACTCGACGGAGAGATTCTCGATCTCCGCTCACCCGCAGATGCCATCGAGACCGGCATCGGGATGCTCCACCAGGATCCTCTCGTATTCCTTCCGTTCACGGTTCTCGACAATTTCGTCCTCGGAAGCCCAGGACCGAAGAGGCTCGATCGAGCGAGCGCGCGATCGGACCTCGAACGCGTGAGCGGCGAGCTTGGCTTCCGGTTCGATCCCGAGCGCCTCGCTCGCGATCTCACGATTGGCGAACGCCAGCAGCTCGAGATCACACGCCTCATGTGGCTCGGTGCCAGGGTGTTGATCCTCGACGAACCGACAACGGGAATCTCGGCCATCCAACGTGCCCAACTGTTCGCGACTCTCCGCAGTCTTGCGGAGGACGGGTTGATCGTGTTGTTCGTGTCCCACAAGCTCGAGGAGGTCGAGGACCTGTGTGACTCCGTGACGGTGATCCGACAGGGGAAGGTCGTCTTCGAGGCACCGATGCCGATCTCGCCGGACATCCTCGTAGAGGAGATGTTCGGGAAGGTGTTCGTCGAGGAGGATCGAGAGTCGGTCCCATTGGGGGCCCCTGTGCTCGAACTCTCTCGTGTCACTGTCGAGGAGGGAACAACACGGATCGAGGATCTCGACCTCAGCTGCGCGGCCGGTGAGGTCATCGGTCTCGCCGGTCTCGAGGGCAGCGGTCAACGGACGTTGCTACGTGCTTGCGCCGGTCTCTTGAGCCCGACGTCCGGGATCCTGGCGGTCGACGGCAAGAACCTCAACAAGGCGTCGTACCGGGGTCACCTCTCTGCCGGCGTCCACTACCTCCCGGCCGGGCGCCTGGAGGAGGGACTCGTCGAGGGCATCTCGATCGCAGAGCACCTCGTTCTCACCTCCGACGACACGAGCTTCTTCGTCGACTGGGATGCTGCCGACGAGGCCGCGCAAGAGGAGATCGAGGACTACTCGATCAAGGGGCGCCCGTCGTCCCCTGCGGAGGCTCTGTCGGGTGGCAATCAGCAGAGACTCCTCCTGGCGATGATTCCGGATGAAGTGAGGCTCCTCCTCCTCGAGCACCCGACAAGAGGCCTGGATGTTGGCTCCGCGGCATATGTGTGGCAGCGGCTCCTGGACCGTCGGGTCAACGGCACTTCGATCGTCTTCGCTTCCGCCGATCTCGATGAACTGCTCCGCTACAGCGATCGAATCGTCGTGTTCTTCGCCGGAGACGTGTTCGCCGTGCGAACCGCTTCTGACACCGATGGTGAAGAACTCGGCTACCTCATCGGCGGGAAGGAGCGAGCGTGAGATCCCTGAGAGCCGCGACACCGACGCTCATCTCGCTCGCGGCCGCCCTTGCTTTCGGCATCGTGCTGTTGCTTCTGGCTGGTGCACCACCGTTCGAGGCGCTGTGGCTCCTTGTCGAAGGTTCATTCGGATCCGCCTCGAAGATATCTGCGACGTTGCTGGCATGGTCGCCGCTTCTCCTGGCGTCGGCTGGACTCGTGATCACGTTCGCGGCGGGCCTCTGGAACATCGGCGTAGAAGGACAGGTCATCGCCGGCGCGATCGCTGCAACTTGGGTGGCCCGATCACTCCCCGGCCCGCTCTGGGTGATCCTTCCTGCGACGATCGTTGCAGGAGCGATCGGCGGCCTTCTCTGGGCCCTGATCGTGGGAGTACTCAAGACCTACGGAGGGGTTCACGAGATCTTCGGTGGACTCGGACTCGACTTCGTAGCGGCGGGCCTTGCGGTCTATCTCGTTCTGGGCCCATGGCAGCGGACCGGGGTCGCTTCGACGAGCGGCACCGACATCTTCCGGGAAGAGGCATGGATGCCGGAGTTGGAGGCACTCGGAACAGGATGGCCGGTGGTTCCCGTCGCATTGGGCCTCGCAAGTGTCTTCATCGTCTGGCTGCTGCTGCGAGGAACAAGATTCGGGTTGCGTCTCAAAGCGGTTGGCCGCAATCCGCAAAGCTCGTTCCTTCTGGGTATCCCAACGAACAGCTACATGCTCGGTGCGTTCGCGATCGGCGGTGCGCTCGCTGGCATCGCCGGAACCGTCCAAGCGACAGGGTTCCATCACAAGCTTGTGCCGGCAGTGTCGGGTGGGTATGGGTTCCTCGGCATCCTCGTTGTGCTGCTGGCGTCGTTCAGTGCCGCATGGATCGCGCCGATCGCTCTGTTCTTCATCGCGATCTCCGTTGGGAGCACGCAACTCGATCTTCGGCTGGGGCTGGATTCGGCCTTTGGGGGTGTCCTCCAGGGGGTCATCGTTCTGTTCGTGATGATCGGTGGTGCCTGGTCGGCACGTCGGGTATCCGTATCAGCGACCGCCGAAGGGGAGTCCTGATCGTGGAAGCCACGCTCAACTCGATCATCGCTGCCGCTGCTCCACTCGTCATCGCGACGATGGGGGAAACCATCACGGAGAAGTCGGGCGTCGTCAATCTCTCTCTCGAGGGGAGTCTGAGGCTCTCCGCGATGACCGGCTTCGTCGTCGCGTTCTGGGTCGGCCATGCACTCGTCGGCTTCGCAGCAGCCGCGGTGGTTGGTGCGCTGATCGCGGCCATCATCGCCTCAACGAGCATCAAGCTGAAACTGAACCAGATCGCTGTGGGGTTCGTCCTGACGCTCCTGGCGGCCGACCTTGCCTCATTCTTGGGGGACTCTTTCGTGGGCGAACGCGGGCCACGTGTTCCTGCGCTGCCGATCCCCGTTCTCTCTGACATCCCGTTCGTCGGGAAGGTGTTGTTCGATCACGATCTCGTTGTGTACGGCAGTTTCCTGGCGATCGCAGTCACCTGGTGGGTGTTCTATCACACCCGTGCCGGTCTGAACCTCCAGGGTGTGGGGGAGCGCCCGGAAGGTGCGTTCGCCAGAGGTGTCAAGGTCAACACGCTCCGGTTCTGGTACACGGCGCTCGGTGGGGCCATGGTCGGGATCGCCGGGGCCGCCTATTCGCTCGATGTGAAGCTGGGCTGGCGCGAGACGCTGACGCTCAACCTCGGATGGATCGCCCTGGCGATCGTGATCTTTG
>JBLWQS010000082.1:0-6536 GCA_048452705.1 Acidimicrobiia bacterium | reverse complement strand
TCATCGTGAGAGAACTACTGGAGTATCTCAGGTGACAGACAACAGACAACAGATAACAGACAACAGACAACAGACAACAGACGACAGGCAGCACACGGGGTCATGGGCCGCGGGTCCTGCTGTGGTCTGTTGTCTGTGGTCTATTGTCGTCGATGCCAACAGGGTCATCGAATCATGACGGAGCCATCGAAACCACCGTCCTATCACATGTCTTCCGACGACTTTCGTCGGTACGGGTATGAGGTGATCGACTGGGTTGCCGACTATCTGGATTCGGTTGAGGATCGACCGATCACGCCGGCGATCGAGCCGGGTGAGATACGGTCGATGCTGCCCGATGCCGCCCCCGAGAAGCCGGAGGCGTTCGATGCCATCTTGCGCGATCTCGATGAGATCGTCATGCCGGGAATCACCCACTGGCAGTCCCCGGGATGGTTCGCCTACTTCCCGGCCAACACGTCACCGCCCTCGATTCTCGGGGAACTCGTTACCGCAGGTCTCGGAGTCCAGGGAATGCTGTGGTCGACGAGTCCGGCGGCGACTGAGATCGAAGAGGTGGTCGCAGACTGGCTGGTCGACATGCTTGGGCTCCCCGAGTCGTGGAAGACGACCGGCCCCGGCGGGGGTGTCATCCAGATGAGCGCATCCGATTCCACCCACACGGCGCTCGTCGTTGCCAGAGAGCGATCGTCGGGGGACCCCGGAAAGATGGTCGCCTATGCCTCGGAGCAGGCACACTCGTCGATCGAGAAGGGAGCGCGGGTTGCGGGATACGGCCACGTGCGTCTCGTCGCCGTCGATGACCGATTTGCGATGCGGGCCGACGCATTGGAGGCGGCCATGGAGGCTGACGTCGCCGCCGGCCTGATTCCGGTCGCCGTGGTCTCCGCTGTGGGAACGACCGCCACGACAGCTGTTGACCCGGTTCGTGCAATCGGGGAGATTGCCCGATTCCACGGTCTCTGGCATCACGTCGATGCCGCATACGCAGGAACAGCGATGACCTGTCCCGAACTCCGGCACTATCAAGACGGCCTCGAGTTGGCCGACTCCTATACGTTCAACCCGCACAAGTGGATGTTCACGAACTTCGACTGCTCACTCTTCTACGTAGCGGACCGCAAGCCGTTGATCGAGACGTTGAGCATTCTGCCTCCATACCTGAGGAATAAGGCCTCCGAATCGGGGGAGGTCATCGACTATCGCGACTGGCACGTTCCACTCGGGCGACGATTCCGCGCACTGAAACTCTGGTTCGTCCTCCGCTCCTACGGCGTCGAGGGGATCCGCCACCACGTGCGGGAGCATCTGGCGCTCGCTGCTGATCTGGCGGAGCGGATCGAGTCGAACCCACGACTCGAACTGGTCGCACCGACGCCATTTGGGCTCGTTTCCTTCCGTCACACCGAAGGGAACGAAGCAACCGACGCGCTCGCCGATGCCATCAACGATTCCGGCTGGGCATACGTGACCCCATCGGCCATCGAGGGCCGCACGTTCATCCGAGTCTCGATTGGTCAGACCCATACGACGGCCGAGCATGTGGATCGGCTGTGGGAATTGATAGAGGAAGTAGCAAGTAGTAAGTAGTAAGTAGCAAGTACAAGGACAGCAGGACGGAAGGATCAGGTTCGTTTCGGGTCTCGTCTTGCTACTTGCTCCTTACTACTTCATACTTCTCCGCATGGAACCGCTTATCACTCCTGCTGAGTCCAATCGTCTTGATATGGCGTCCGAGGATCCTCCCGCGATGCTCATGGAGCGGGCCGGGCTCGGGGTGGCGCTGACCGCCGTTGAGATGGGGATCGGGTACGGGGATCGCGTCATCGTGCTTGCCGGGAGGGGCAACAACGGTGGAGATGGCTACACCGCTGCAAAGCATCTCGCGCGGCGCGGCGTTCAGGTGAGCATCCACGCCTTCGGCTTTCCCAGAGGGGACGGTGGACCGGCACGAGCCGCGGCTGTGGCGGCTCGTCGAGCAGGCGTGCACGTCGTTGAGGCAGGTGAGCCGGAGTCGGCCGATCTGATCATCGACGCGGTCTTCGGCGTGGGCTTTCGGGGTTCACTGCCGGAAGAAGTGGTTCCATGGACCCGACTCGACGTTCCGGTGCTCGCGGTGGATGTTCCGTCTGGGCTCGATGCCACGACCGGCCTCGTCGAGAACGCAGCCTTCTACGCCGACGCAAGCGTCACTTTCGGGGCCGCGAAGACCGGCCACCTGCTCGGTGAAGGGCCCGAACGGGTGGGAGAGTTGTTCATCGTCGACATCGGTCTCGGTGAACCTCGCCCTGAACTGCGGCTCTGTGAGGAGACCGATGCTCCCAAGCCGGTGCGGACCAGGCATGCTCACAAGTGGTCGGTCGGCTCGGTCGCCGTGGTCGGTGGTTCGCCGGGGATCACCGGCGCCGCGATGCTCACTGCCCGTTCGGCACTCGCTGCAGGAGCGGGAGCAGCGACCGTGATCTGCCCAGGCGCTCTCCAACCGATCTATGCCATGTTGGATGCCGGCGTGATGAGTCGCGGAGCAGGGCAGGGGGAACGGTTCACATCCGACGACGTTGCTGCGGTCCTCGCCGAGGCAGAACGCTACGACGTGCTCGCCGTGGGGCCCGGCCTCGGACCCGTCGATCGAGGTTTCGTCACTGGGCTACTCGAGCGCTGGGATGGACCGATCGTGTTGGACGCGGACGGTCTGAACGCTCTCGACGATCCGGCAGTCCTCGTCAGGGAGCACGACACCATCGTCACCCCTCATTCGGGCGAGTTCACCCGACTGACCGGGAGCGAGCCGACCTACGGTGCCGCCGAGGCTCTGTCGACGGAGAGCGGCGCGGTCGTACTGCTCAAGGGCAATCCGACCTTCGTAACCGATGGTGATGAGACGTGGGCCGTCACATCAGGGGGTCCGGAGCTCGCAACGATCGGCACCGGAGACGTGCTGACCGGGATGGTGTCGGCGTTCATCGCCGGTGGCCTCCCCGCAGAGATGGCAGCCAGATCCGCCGCCTACCACCACGGTGCAGCGGGGGCGCGGCTCGCACGAAACGAGATCGTCACCGCGACGGCGCTTGTTTCGGAGATCGCCCGCTGATGACGATCTCCGAAAACCGGAACACAGTCCCGGTTTCGTCCGTTAGTGTCTGGCAAGAGGACCTGAGCCGGAGATAGGGCCTTTCTCCCCTGGTCAGTTGGTCGCGTCGTCCTTTCTTCGCTATGCTTCCTTCCGTCTCGAGTTCCGGATGTCTTCGACGCGGCGCACGGTGACACCAAATACTGTGTAGATCATGAAGAAACGGGGAGAACCATGTCCGTCGAACGCGAGGTTGACGACTTCGATGCGACCTTCAAGCCCAAGGGAACTTGGGCGTTTGTATTGGGATTCTCCGTCCTGCTGTTCCTGCTGTGGATGTCCGTGTACCTGATCCTGCTGAGCAAGGGGATCAACACATGAGCGACGACATTCAGCCGGACGACGCTCCACAGAGCGACGACCCACAGGGCGCCACGAAACAGCGCATGCACATTGATCCCTACGAGCGGAACTGGATCAAGATCTCGATCGGGTTCCTCGTGTTCTTCGTGATCATGATCACGATCGCAGGATTGGCGCTTGGTATCCAAGTTCCCACCGATGAGGGGCGTGTCAACCCGAACGAACTCGACTCAGCATTGCCATGGTCGGAACCGGGTCTTCGGGAGATCGTTCCCGGTGAGGAGTACGAGGTCTACATCGTTGCCCGGCGTTTCAGCTTCGATCCCAGGGACATCACAGTGCCGGTGGGCTCCAAGGTCACGTTCTGGGCCACCTCCGCAGACGTGCAGCACGGATTCGCTCTTGAAGGCACGAACGTGAACATGATGGTGATTCCCGGTCAGGTGTCGAAGCTCGCTGCGACCTTCGATGTGCCTGGGGAGTACAACTTCATCTGTCACGAGTATTGCGGGTTAGGTCACGCCGTCATGTACGGCACATTGACGGTCGAGTCGTAGGTCCGGGGAGAACGAAATGATTGAAGACCGAACCACCCAGCCAACCCGCGAGCTCAACAAGGGCGAGAAGCGGTTCGTCGGCTATCACGTGATCTTCGCCGTCGCGGCGCTCTCGATCGGCATCCAGTACGGTCCGATGCAGGCGCTTGAACACGCCGGCCTCGACCTGTACCCGAAACTCAGCTTCCTCGCGAGCTCCTACTACCAGGGCCTGACGCTTCACGGTGTGCTCAACGCCCTCATCTGGACGACGTTCTTCATCACCGGGTTCCTGACTCTGATCGTCATCAGGGGTCTTGGTCGACCCCTCAAGTACCCATGGCTCAACCGGATCGGGTTCTGGATGATGGTCGTCGGGCTTGTGACCGCGGCGGTACCGATCCTGGCCGGCAAAGCGACCGTCCTCTACACGTTCTACCCACCGATGGAGGCGAGCGCCTTCTTCTACATCGGGCTGGTGCTCGTCGTTGTCGGCAGTTGGATCGAAGGCTATGGCATGTACTTCACGTTCTACGAGTGGAGGAAGGAGAACGTGGGCACTCGCTCACCGTTCGTCGTGTTCGCGGCCCTCGTCACGATGGTCATGTGGCAGATCGCCACGCTCGGTATCGCAGCTGAGATCCTCGCGATTATCCTGCCGTCGGTGTTCGGATGGACGTCGGGGACCGATCCGCAGCTCTCGCGGACCCTGTTCTGGTACACGGGACATCCCCTTGTGTACTTCTGGGTCCTTCCTGCATACCTCTCTTGGTACGGGATGCTGCCCAAACAGGTCGGTGGGAAGATGTTCAGCGATTCGCTGGCACGCCTCTCCTTCTGGCTCTTCCTCATCCTGTCGGTTCCGCTTGGGTTCCACCATCAGTTCGCCGACCCGGGTGTCCCGGCCGGCTGGAAGTTCATCCACGCTCTGCTGACGTTCAGCGTGGCGTTCCCATCGATGATGACGTTGTTCTCCGTCGTCGCATCGCTCGAATATGGTGGCCGGAAGCGAGGGGGCAAAGGCCTCTTCGGCTGGATCAAGGCGCTTCCCTGGGGCGATCCGTCCGTGTTGTGGCAGCTCCTCGCCGGACTCCTGTTCATCTTCGGCGGCATCGGGGGCATCGTCAATGCCTCCTACAACGTGAACCTGGCATTGCACAACACGTCATGGATCCCCGGACACTTCCACCTGACAGTGGCGTCGGCAGCAACAATGACGTTCGTCGCCATCAGCTTCTGGATGGTGCCCTACCTCACCGGTAAACCGTTGTGGAAGCCGAAACTCGCGTTGATCGCCGGGTGGACGTACTTCGGTGGGATGTTGCTGTTCTCGAACGCCATGCACGTCGTAGGCCTCCTCGGTGCTCCGCGCAGAACGCCGCTCGGTCTGGCTCCGTACATCCCTGGAGAGTGGGCGGGTCACCTCTGGCGTGTCGGTGTCGGTGGAACGATCATGTGGATCGGGCTGATGCTCTTCATCGTCATCGTCTTCATGACCGCCGTGCAGCGCAAGCGGCTTCCGGAGGGCGAGACAATCGAGGTACCGATCGCAGGGTCCATCCAGGATCCGCAGGACACGCCTGCCTGGCTCGATCGTTGGCGCCCTTGGCTGATCGCGAGCGTTGTCATCATCCTGTTGTCGTACGGTCCACAACTGTACGAGCAGATCACCCAGGTGCAGTTGACGTCGCCGGGATTCACACCCTGACGATCCACGAAAGTAACCTGTCGGTGTGAGTACCGACGGGCCTTCCGGGCCAGAAGGGCCGGCAGTCGACTGGTCGCTCCGTACACGCAATCGTGTGCGGAGCTTCCTGCGTCGCCTCGAACGGGTAACGATCCGCGCCGAGCAGCCGGTCAACAAGGCGGTCGGGTCTACCCTGCTCAACCCGCTGTATCACACCGGCACGATCGCGGTGTTCCTGTTCGTGGTCGTGTTCATCACCGGTATCTATCTGACGATGTTCTTCCAGTTCGGGTTCGAGGCGTCCTACGACGCGGTGAGCCGTCTGGAAGCCAGTGCCGTGGGCCGGTTCATGCGGGCGGCCCACCGATACGCTTCGGTGGCGTTCGTTGTGACGTCACTGCTTCACGGGTGGAGGACCCTGGTCCAGGACCGCTTCCGCGGTGCTCGCTGGCTCGCCTGGGTCTCGGGAATCTGGTTGGTGGCGATGACGTGGGTCATCGGTGTGACCGGCTATTGGCTCATCTGGGATGAGCGGGCGCAGGTGCTCAATGAGATCCTGACCAGAGCGCTCGACGGCACAACACTTGGCCTCGATTTCCTTCTGGATAACCTGCTGACGCCGGCAGCGGGCTCCGGGTGGCCGTTCCTGCTGCTCCTCCTGCTCGTCCACATCATCCTGTCGCTCGTGATGGGCCTCCTGTTCTGGTTCCACGTCAAGCGACTGAACCGGCCGAAGCTCTTTCCTCCCCGCTTCTGGATGGCGATCATCGGCGGTACGATCGTCATCCTCTCGATCCTTTGGCCGGCCGGCATGCTGCCGGCGTTGGACAACTCCCTGATGCCGTCCACCTTCCCGGCCGATCCCTTCTATCTGTTCCTC
>JBLWQS010000081.1:0-6605 GCA_048452705.1 Acidimicrobiia bacterium | reverse complement strand
CTCCGCTCGAACTCTTTCGGGCGGCGCTCGAGATGCTGGCTGTGACGCTGGCCGATTTGGGGGTGTCTCCGGCAGCCACGGGACTCTCCACGGCGCAGGGAGACACGTACAGCCTCGCCCCCGGCTCCTCGAGTGCCCTCGGGCCGGAGGCACACGAAGCCCACCTCGCCTGGGGCTCGGCAAAGGCATCTGCCTTCATGGCAGAACGATCGACGACGCCAGCCGAACCGGCGGTTCTGCTGATGGCGGCCGATCGGGGAGAACGGGATGCGCTCGTTCCACTGCTTCAGTCACCGGGGGTGGAGTGCCTTGCCGCACGGAATCCTGCTGCGGTCGCTCTCGCTATCGAGCAGCGGGCCGTCCTGATCGCGTTCGTCGATCTTGCCCACCGATCATCGCGCGGCGCGGTGACCCAACTGCTCGAAGCCCACATCCCGACCATCGTCTACGGCGACAACGTCGACGATCTCGTCGAGACCGGCCTGCGGGCCCAGGGTGTCAGGGCGGTCATCGCTCGTGCCGATCTCGTTGCTGATCCCGCTCGTTTCCTGCCCCGCCTCGCGTAGATCCGCCGATCACATCCGTATTCGACAGAATCCGGGTCTTTCGCCCCCAATGGCAGCACCTGGGCAGCTTCAGCATGTAGCAAACTGCGGGACAGCAAGCGACGGTGCTGGGTGAACTTCAGGGATTACCTAAGCGTCGGGGAAGGCATCCATGATCAACTCGACTGACGTCCTGTGGGGACAGACGCTCCTCTACACGGCATATGTGGTGGTGATGATCTCGGTCATCATCTGGTTCGCATACTCCGTTACGAGGGAGGGGAAGACCAGCAACGTCTCGAAGACCTTCTTCTGGGGGTTCGTTGCTGTGCTCGTTGTTGTGGGATTCTCCCTGCACCTCGTTACGTACAACACGATTCCTTGGGTGAAGCAGGATCTGCACCGGGGAGACACGGTCGCGGATCAACAGTTCGACATCGTCGTTGAGAATCACGAGTTCATCCTCCCGGCGGAGGACATGGTCGTGAACTGTAACGAGCTGATTCTGTTCGACGTCACGTCGAACGATCTGACCTATGGCTTCGGTCTCTTCCGTGACAACAACTCGATGGTCATGCAGATGCAGGTCGTGCCGGGTCACCGCAACGACATCCTGTGGGAATTCGAGGAGAATGAGTCGCTTGCGATCAGATCCACGGAGTACTCGGGACCCGCAGGTTTCCAGATGATTGTTCCGGACGCCGTCACCGTCGTTGGATGCCCGTAGGAGGCGAACGATGACTACTAACACCGCACCCACGTCGAGTTCCAAGACCGGCTTCTTCAGAACCCTGATCAACGGGAACGAAGGCGGCCTGAAGGCCGACGGACTCACCCCCGCCCAGAAGCTCTCGCTCCGCTTCGTCGTCATCGGTCTGATCTACTTCGGATTCGCAGCGATCGAGGGCATGCTGATGCGGATCTACCAGATCGAGATCATCTCGTTCGTCGGTGTCGAGCAGTACTTCGGGATTCTGACGGCACATCCGCTCGTCGGGATCTTCGGATCCTCCTACATGATCGTGTTCGGAGCGTTCCTGTTCGTCGTTCCGTTCATGATGAAGAAACCGCTCTGGAGCCTCAAAGTTGGGCAGGCCTCGTTCCTGCTGATCGCTATCGGGACCTTCACGTTCTGGTTCTCCGGGTTCATCTCGCACTACGCCGCTCTGTACACCCTGTACTGGCCGCTCCCTGCGGACTTCGACCAGTTCAGCGCACTCGGCGGGTCGTTCTTCATCGGCGGCATCGCTCTTGTGATGGTGGGTTCGCTGTTGTTCGTGCTGAACGTCTTCAAATCGATCATGTACACGCCTGAAGGGTGGGAGCAACAACCGGCCGGGGCGCTGCTCTCATCGGCACTCGGTTTCACAGGGTTCGCCAACCTGTTCCGCAAGGAGAAGATGGAGCACCTCGTTCCACTCCCCGTCGCGGCAATCGCTCGCGGCTCGGTGGACGTGGCGCTCAACGCCCTGATCATCACGTTCTCAGGCGTGCTGATCCTGGTCTATATGATCTGGCATCTCTTCGGTGTCGACCTTGCGGACACGGCGATCGATGCTCTCCTGTACAAGAACTGGTACTGGTGGGGCCTCGACCTCGTCGCCGATGGCCTCGTCCTCATCTTCGTGGCCGGTACGTGGTACCTGCTCGCCATGCTGATCACGGGCAAGAAACTGTTCATGCAGAACATCGCCCGGGCCGCGTTGGCCGTCGAGCTGATCGTGTCCTGGACCGTCTGGTCGCACCACCTGCTGTCCGACCAGTCCCAGCCGGCCATCTTGAAGATCGTTTCCGGCGAGCTGGTGACGGCCTTTGAACTCATCACCCAAGGCCTGGCGATCTTCATCACGCTCGCGACGCTGTGGATGGCCCGACCGCTGAAGATGACGAACGAGTTGAAGTTCCTGCTCGGTGGTCTCCTCGGGTTCGGCCTTGCTGTGCCGGCGGGGATCATGCAGGCCGATATGGGCCTCAACCGGATCCTCCACAACACGCAGTGGATCATCGGGCCGCACGTGCACGTCGCGATCATCGTGGGTCTGGGCATGACCCTGTACGCGGCGATCTACGCGCTCTGGCCGCTGCTGACGAACGGCGTGAAGCTCTACAGCCAGTGGATGTCCACCGCCCACTTCTGGGGCACACTCATCGGCGGCATCGGCATGGGGGCGTTCATGGGCATGGCCGGCCTGCAGGGCATGCTGCGCCGCACGATTTACTTCGAGGGCGAGTACGAGCCGTACATGTGGCTCGCCGGCATATCGGGTGCACTCATCCTGATCGGATTCGTCCTCTTCATGATCAACATCATCATGTCCGTCGGACTCAAGGGCCTGCTCGGCATCTTCACGAAGTCGAAGCTCGATACGAAGGATCTGGTTCCCGCAGACTGATCCTGAACGATCCCGGGTTGCGGCGCCTTCAGGTGCCGGGTCCGGGATCGATCGCGAGTGCCTCGTTCGGGCCGAGGTTGATGACGCCGGGCCGAATCTCGGAACGCGCGTGGTCTGATGAGACCAGCAGCGTGGAATGGTTCGGGACGAGCACGGATTTGACCTCATCAGTGAAGTTGATCAATACCACGGTCTGTTCGACCTCACATCTGCGGGTGAAGCCAAGCACACCTCCAGGGACGTCATCGGTGAACGTGATCGTTCCCTTGTGCAACGACGGACGGTCTCGTCTGAGGCGGAGGAGGCGCCGGTAGAGGTTGAGTATCGACGACGGATCGACGAGTTGTTCCTGGACGTTGCGGTGTGCCGCATCATTCCCGAAGGGGAGCCACGGTTCGGTGGTGGGATCGGAGAAACCGTGTCCGGGAGCAGCGGTCCAGGGCATCGGGGTCCGGCATCCATCGCGGCCCAAGCCGGGAACCCGGATACCCCAGGGGTCTTGAGCCTGGGATGATGGGATCTCGGTCTCGAGCAGTCCCAACTCATCCCCGTAGTACAAGGTCGGCTGTCCTCGAAGGGTCAGCAGCAGCACGGCAGCGGCCGGGGCGTTCCGGGACCCGTACCGGGTAGCAAGGCGCTGCTCGTCGTGGTTGCCGAGCACGTAGTTCGGCCATCCGTGGGGTGGAATCGCTGCCTCGAGGCCCTCGACGCGACTGCGGATCGCAGCGGCACTCCAATCGGACCACACGAGTGAGAAATTGAACGGCATGTGGAGCTCATCGCCGTCGCCGTAGTAGCCGGCCCACTCGTCCCAGTCGAAGATGTGGATCTCACCAACGGAGAACCGATCGCCGTCGTACTCGTCGAGCACGCTGCGGAGGTCCCTGAAGGCGTGGTGAACATCGCGGTGTCCCTTGTCGTTGACGTGATCCCACCGGTCGTATGCACCCATCGCCTTGAAGTCGGCATCGTCATCCGGTGGAGGAGCGGGAGGGTTGTCAGTGAGATCCGGATCCTTCATGATGAAGTGGGCGACGTCGATGCGGAATCCGTCGACGCCCCGGTCGAGCCAGAAGCGCAGGGTGTCGTGCATTGCTGCCACGACCTCAGGGTTGCGCCAATTCAGGTCCGGCTGCTCGGTCAGGAACGAATGGAGATAGTACTGATTCGTCGCTTCGTCGAGTGTCCACGCCGGCCCGCCGAAGACCGACTGCCAGTTGTTCGGCAGTGATCCGCCCTTCCCCGGATCTTGCCACACATACCAATCCCTCTTAGGACTGTTGAGCGATGACCGCGACTCGACGAACCATCGATGACGGTCAGACGAGTGATTCGGAACCCAATCGACGATCACTTTGAGGCCGCGACGGTGGGCTTCAGCGAGCAGGCGGTCGAAGTCGTCGAGGTTTCCGAAGATCGGATCGACGTCGCAGTAGTCAGCGACGTCGTATCCGAAATCGGCCATCGGTGATGTGTAGAAGGGTGAGATCCAGATGGTGTCGACGCCGAGCGTGTCGGAGAGGTACCCGAGTCGCTCTGCGATGCCGTTCAGGTCGCCGGTTCCGTTTCCCGTCGTGTCCTGGAACGACCG
Source organism: Acidimicrobiia bacterium (assembly GCA_048452705.1). Lineage (GTDB taxonomy): Bacteria > Actinomycetota > Acidimicrobiia > Spongiisociales > UBA5794 > JAHEEL01. The sequence continues at coordinate 2,076 of JBLWQS010000081.1, read as the reverse complement.
CGGATAGATCTGATAGACGACTGCGGTCTTCCACCATTCGATCTCTGCATGTTCGCGAGTCATGTCAGAACGCTACCCCGGCCTTCGCCGCCATGGTGCGATGGTCCCCGTTCGCGTACACCCTCACGCAACGTGAGGGTCAAGGGGTGCTTGAGGCTCTCAACCAAACCCAGCCGTACGCGTCCATCTCGACCTTATCCACACCGGCACGGGTGTTCTTCGATCCGGCGACAATGTGCCACGCATCGGAGCCAAGACCGAGATTCATCTGGACGGGGGAGTCAGAGAAGTTGGCCACAACGAGGAGGCTACCGATCGCCCCCGTGCGCTCATACGCGAAGACCGCAGGGTTGGACGTCTCGATGATGTTGAAGGCACCCGATGTGATCTCCGGGATTCGGGAACGGTGTGTCAGCATCGACCTCATCCACGACAGGAGCGAGTCGGCGTCGCTGCGTTGATCGGCGACATTGACGGTCGATGCCGTGAAGCCCGGTGAGGACACGAGCGGTAGGTACAGAGCATCCGGCGATGCCGGCGAGAATCCCGCGGTCTGAGAGTCCTCCCACTGCATCGGTGTGCGAACACCGTCGCGGTCTTCAAGACGATGCTCGTCGCCCATCCCGATCTCGTCGCCGTAGTAGAGGAACGGGCTGCCGGGCAACGAGAGCAGGAGCGCGTTGAGCAACTCGATCCTGCGTCGGTCGCCGTCGAGAAGTGGAGCCAGCCGTCGACGGATCCCGACGTTCTTCCGCATCGACCGTTCCGGGGCGTAGTGCTGCCACAGATACTCCCGCTCGGACTCACTCACCATCTCGAGGGTCAATTCGTCGTGATTGCGCAGGAACATGCCCCACCGGCACCCATCGGGGATCTCCGGCGTTCGAGCGAGGATGTCGATCACGGCGTCGGCACGCCCCTGGGCCAGGGCCAGGAAGAGACGGGGCATCAGTGGAAAGTGGTATGCCATGTGGAACTCGTCGCCATCCCCGAAGTAGGCAACGACGTCCTCTGGCCACTGGTTCGCTTCGGCCAGGAGCAGGCGATCGCCGAACTCAGTGTCGACCATCGCTCTCAGGCGCTTCAGATAGGCGTGTGTCTCGGGGAGGTTCTCACCGTTGGTGCCGTCTCGCTCGTAGAGGTAGGGAGCCGCATCGAGTCGGAGACCATCGAAGCCGAGTGAGAGCCAGAACCGGACGACGTCTTCGATCTCGTCTCGCACTTCGGGGTCGTCGAAGTTGAGATCCGGTTGGTGGTCGAAGAACCGGTGCCAGTAGTAGGCGCCCGCAACCGGGTCCCAGGTCCAGTTCGAGTCGTGCGTGTCGGTGAAGATCACCCGCGCTTCGGGATAGCGGTCCGCAGTGTCGGACCAGACGTATCGGTTCCGCAGCGACGATCCGGGTTGGCGCGCCTCCTGGAACCATGGGTGCTGATCGCTTGTGTGGTTCACGATCATGTCTGCGATCACCCGGAGCCCCCGCCCTTGGGCCTCGTTCAGGAAGGTCTGAACGTCGTCGAGCGTCCCGTACCGCGGGAGGACCGAACGGAAGTCTGACACGTCGTAGCCACCGTCGCGCAGCGGCGACTCGTAGAACGGGAGCAACCAGATACAGGTCACGCCGAGCCATTCGAGGTAGTCGAGCTTCTCGGTCAGACCTGCGAAGTCGCCGACACCGTCACCGTCGGCATCGAAGAATGCGTACACGGGGACTTCGTAGAAGATGGCGTCGGCGAACCAGGGGGTGGTCACAGTGGGAGGCTACCCACTGTCAGCGGCGCTCGGACGACCGCGTGGTCGTGGCGGGACGCAATGGAGATGCACTCATCCACTCCAGTGGCACCTGGTCAGGCGACGAGGTGCACAGAACCTACGACCGGAACAGCCTGCGCAGGATGAACAGCGTGATGACCGCCGAGGCGCCGATGATGGCGGCGACGCGAGCATCGACGGCAACGTCGGGTCTTCCCTCGACGGTTCCGCCGAGGAGGAGCGCGATCCGCGAGTCCTTGGCGTTGATCTTGGAGGCGACGACCAGTCCCGCTGTGGAATTGTCCATCGTCGCCTCTTCAGCGACG
>JBLWQS010000080.1:0-6629 GCA_048452705.1 Acidimicrobiia bacterium | reverse complement strand
TGTGAAGGGGAGTGTTGAGATCGTGCGCCAAGAGACGTACGACGGCTACTACGGGATGGTATTCAGAAGCGCATGATGCATTCGAGGGCCATGGAAGGCACCCAACAGCGGTTGATTGGCAGAACGGGACCGGTGGTCCTGTACGCTCTCAACCGATGCTGGATGCGGCAAATATGACAGTCTTGACCGGGCCGAAGGCCGAGAGTCAGGTTCGGGCAACAAGCCCGATAGGTAACAAAGAGAGTCATCCCGACCGGGGTGGCTCTCTTCGCTAGTGGGAGAGGAATCAGGCATGGAACTGACGATGCAGAAGAAGACGGTGCTGGGCTTACAGCACGTCGTGGCTATGTTCGGGGCAACGGTCCTCGTACCGTTGCTGACGGGACTCAATCCGTCTGTCGCACTGCTTGCGGCCGGCGTTGGAACGCTGCTGTTCCACCTGGTGACGAAGCGGATGGTCCCGGTGTTCCTGGGTTCGTCGTTTGCGTTCATCCCGGCGATCATCATCGCCACCGAGCGCGGATACTCCTGGGCGGCTATCGGACTCGGAATCATGGGCGCAGGTGTTCTGTACCTGCTGATGGGGTTGCTTGTCTCGCTCGTCGGCCACAAGGTGATCCAGCGGATCTTCCCGCCGATCGTGACCGGTCCGGTCATCATCGTCATCGGAATCACCCTGGCACCCGTCGCCATCAACATGTCCGAGGGCGCCTGGTGGCTGGCTCTTGTCACCACGGCAACGGTGATCGTTGCAGCCGTCTTCTTCAAGGGCCTGTTCCGGATGCTTCCGATCTTGACCGGTGCGGTCGTCGGATTCATCCTGGGAGCGATCTTCTTCCCGGAGTTCAGCTTCCAACCGGTTCTGGATGCAGCGTGGGTCGGCCTTCCCGAGTTCACTTGGGGGTTCGGTGATATCTCGTGGGCGCCGATTGCCCTGATTGCACCCATCGCGTTCGTGACGATGATCGAGCACGTCGGTGACATCATGGCCAACGGCAACGTCGTCGGGAAGGACTTCTTCGACGAGCCGGGGCTGAACCGAACACTCATGGGCGACGGTATCGCGACGCTCTTCGCCGGGTTGATCGGCGGCCCGCCGAACACGACCTACTCGGAGAACACGGGCGTGCTGGCCGTTACCAAGGTGTACGACCCGATGATCCTGCGGATCGGTGCGGGGTTCGCGATCTTCCTTGCTCTGATCCCGAAACTGGCAGCGCTCCTGAGGACCGTGCCGGTTCCGGTGCTCGGTGGCCTGTCGGTCGTTCTGTTCGGCATGATCGCAGCGGTCGGTTTGAGGACGCTGGTCACCGCCCAGATCGACTTCTCAAAGAGCCGCAACATGATCGTCGTGGGCTTGATCCTCGTGTTCGGTCTCGGCATCAGCGGTCTTCAGAGTGCGCTCGCCATCGGTGACGTGCCGATTTCGGGCCTGGCGCTCGCCGCCGTGATCGGCGTCATCATCAATCTGGTTCTCCCGGAGTCGGATGAAGATGAGGAGATCGCAGTAGGAGAGAAGATGGTCACCGGAGGAGAGTGACCCTTCGCACGATTGGTCAAGTCAGGGGAGCCGGCTCGGCCGGCTCCCCCATGGCCACACCAGTTGGACACGGAGAACACGACAACACACAGGCGCTCTGAGCAATAGGAGGAACAGATGACCACGATCCGAAACCGTTCGGGAGTTCTCTTGGTACTGCTGGTGGTGATCACCACGCTTGCCGCGGCGGCATGCAGTAGTGACGATGGCGAGGCCGGAGATGGCGGCACGATCAGCGTATATGGGGCATACGCAACGCAGATCGAGGAACCGTGGGATGGGGTTATCCATCAGGCGTTGCTGGCAGAGGAAGAAGCCGGGAACATTTCGTACGGTTTCACGGACGACATCGGCTACTCCGGTGACATGGAGCGGATCCTCACCGAAGTGGCCGAGCAGGAGAAACCCGACATCGTGTTCGGAGACGCCTTCGGAAACGAAGACGCCGTTCGACGCGTGGCTGCGGCGTATCCGGACATAGCGTTCGTCTTCGGCTCCGGTGGTGGACCGGCGGATCCGAACTTCTCCGTGTTCGACAACTGGATCCATGAGCCGGCCTATCTCGCGGGCATGCTCGCCGGTGGACTCACCAAGACCAACGTCGTTGGCATCGTTGGTGGCTTCCCGGTACCCGAGGTCAACCGCATCGCGAATGCATTCGTGGCAGGTGCCCAGGCCGAGAACGCAGGCGTCGAAGTGAAGGTGACCTTCATCAACAGTTGGTTCGATCCGGCAGCGGCCAAGGAGGCCGCCCTCGCTCAGATCGATGCAGGTGCAGACGCCGTCTATGCAGAGCGATTCGGCGTGATCGAAGCTGCTCAGGAGAAGGGCGTGTTGGCATTCGGCAACATGTCAGATCAGGAGGACTTGGCGCCGGAAAGCGTTGTCTCGAGTGTGGTCTGGAACATGACGCCGACCGTGGAATACGTCGTTGGTCAAGTGGCAGCTGGTGCGTACACGGCGCAGGACCTCAAGGACTTCAGCATGCTCGCCAAAGGCGGTGCCTCGCTGGCTCCGATCAATACCTCGGTATCCGGCGGAGTGGACCAGGAACTTATCGACACGGTGGAAGCCACAGAGGCGGACATCAAGAGCGGTGTCTTCCGGGTGGACATCAACGAGGCAGAGCCTGCTGGATCGATCGGCGGCTGATCTCGGCGGATGACAGCGGCAGGTGACACCCGGGCGACGCCAGTCGTCGAACTGAAGTCGATCAGCAAGCGCTTCGGTGACGTGCTGGCGAACGAGGGCGTCAACCTGTCGCTGTGGGGTGGAGAGGTTCACGGCGTCCTCGGCGAGAACGGCGCAGGGAAAACGACCCTGATGCGGATTCTGTATGGACTCTCCATCCCCGATGAGGGGGAGATCTACGTCGACGGTGAACCGGCGCACATCACATCACCGAAGGATGCAATCGGCGTAGGAATCGGGATGGTGACGCAGCACTTCGCCCTTGTGAAGCCGATGACCGTCACCGAGAACATCATCCTCGGACGGACCGGGGGAGCGGTGCTCGATCTCGCTCGAGCGAAGGATCTCGTGGAGGAGGCTGCCGACCGGTATGGACTCCACGTGGAGCCGGACCGCCGGCTCTCCGATCTCTCGGTCGGCGAACAGCAACGGGTGGAAATCCTCAAGGCGCTCTACCGGGAGTGCCGCGTCCTCATCCTCGATGAACCGACCGCAGTGCTCACCCCACAGGAGATCAGAGCGCTGTTCGCAACGCTGGACAAATTGAGGGCCGGCGGTATGGCCATCGTGTTCATCAGTCACAAACTTCCCGAGGTGATGGAGCTGACCGATCGGGTCACCGTTCTTCGCCACGGGAAGGTCGTTCACACGACCGAGACCGATGAGGTCGACGCTGCCGGACTGGCGTCGTGGATGGTGGGACGTCCCGCCGAACCGCCGGAACCTCGAACCCTTTCCGAGCCGGGACCGACAGTGCTCGAGGTTTCGAACTTGTCGGCGCTCGGCCGACTCGACCTGCCTGCGCTTTCCGATGTGAACTTCGAAGTGGCAGCCGGCGAGATTCTCGGAATCGCCGGTGTCTCCGGCAACGGCCAGACCGAACTCGCCGAAGTGCTGTCGGGGATGCGCAAGCCGACCGACGGATCCATCATCGCGGACGGCACCGAGATCGCCGGCAAGGGCCCGAAACAGGTCATTGCGGCGGGAGTAGGTCGGATACCGGAGGATCGCCACGAGGCACTGGTCGGTGACATGTCGGTTGCCAACAATCTGATATTGGAGCATCTCGACGAGGCAGGGAAACGTCTGGTCCTCGACCGGGATCGGATTCGGGCGAATGCGCTTGATCTGATCGAACGGTTCTCGATCAAGGCCGGTCCCGACGATGTCGTGAAGACACTTTCGGGTGGGAATATTCAGAAGGTTTTGCTCGCCAGGGTGCTGGTTCGAGAGCCACGGATAGTCGTGGTCTCCCAACCGACGCGTGGACTCGACATCGGTGCCACCGCGTATGTCAGGAACGAGCTGCTGTCGATGCGTCGGCAGGGTGCCGCCATCGTTCTCATGAGCGAAGACCTCGATGAACTGCTCGAACTCTCAGATAGGCTGATCGTTCTCTACGACGGTCGAATCGCGGGGCGGGTGGATGCCGCGGAAGCCGATCGCGATCAACTGGGCTTGTTAATGGCAGGCCACACGGAGGTGGCGTGACGTGGTGAAGTGGAGAAGGGGAGCGACGACGGCGGGGCTCATCCTGCTGGGCACCTTCGTCATCACGGCACCGTTCATCATGTTGGCGGGCGCCAACCCGTTCGCCGCGTATGGCGAGTTCCTCGTCTCGCCGTTGACCTCCCGGTACTCCGGATTGGAAGTGTTGGTTTCGTCGATTCCTCTGATCCTCACGGGTGTATCGGTGGCGCTGGCCTTCCGGGCCGGCTACTGGAACATTGGGGCCGAAGGCCAGTTGCTCATGGGGGCGGTCGCAGGCGCGGGGGTCGGCATGCTCGTGAGCGACCAATCCCGTTTCTTTGTCCTGCCCCTCGTGATCCTGGCCGGTGCGGCCGCGGGAGCGCTTTGGGCGTTGGTCCCTGCCCTGCTCCGTGTCAAGATGGGAATCGATGAGGTCGTGACGACGCTGCTGCTCAATCCGGTCGCGCTCCTGATCGTAACGGCGCTCCTGAGTGGTCCCTGGGCCGACCCCGAGACGGGGTTCCCGGAATCCGAGCGAATCGCCGAGTCGGCCCAGTTCCCGATCCTGGTCCCAAGATCGAGACTTCACCTCGGCTTTCTGGTGGGATTGGCGATTGCCGGAGTGGTGTGGTTCGTCCTGTCTCGCACCGTTGCGGGCCTTCGAGTCCGCGCTGTTGGATCCGGGCCCAAGGCTGCTCGTTTCGCCGGAATCAGTGTTGGGCGCACGCTGCTGACGGTCGCCTTGACGAGTGGAGCCATCGCTGGAATCGCGGGAGCGAGTGAGGTGAGCGGCATCCAGTATCGCCTCACCGGCGGACTATCAGCCGGCTTCGGCTACACGGGGATCGTCGTGGCGACGCTCGGGGTGTTGGCGATGCCGACGGTGGTGCTCGCAGCGCTGTTGCTCGCAGATCTCAATGTGGGAGCCGGGTCGGCGGGACGAGTCCTGGGCGTTCCATCGCAGTTGGGAGATGTCATACAGGCGACGGTGCTGCTGGTGACGGTCGGGGTGTTGGCGTATCGGAGGTACTACCACAAGGTGCGGAAGGTTGAGAGCGAAGGGACGCCCGGAGATGGAGCTGTGTCGGAAGTTGAGGAGGTGGATTCATTGTGATCTTCCTCTTCGACGTCTTGGCCGCCACGCTGCGAAACGCCACCCCTCTTGTTTTTGGTGTGGTGGGAGAGACGTACACGGAGAGGGCCGGAATTCTCAATCTCGGAATCGAAGGGACCATGTACGCAGGCGCGTTCTTCGGATTCGCGGCAACGGCGGTGACCGGTTCTCTTGAACTCGGGATTCTCGCGGCGATCGTCATGGGCGTAGCGTCGGGTGCGGTCATGGGTCTCTTCAGCGTGACACTCGGTACAAGCCAGCACGTTGCTGGAATCGGCATAACGCTGGGCCTGATCGGAATCTCCGAGTTCATCAACCGGCTCTATTTCGGCAGCTCGGAGGGCCTGCGACGGATCGAGTCCTACCAACTCCTGGAACCATTCGGCCCGGACAACATCTTCAGCCAATACGCTCTCACGTACATCGCGTTCCTGGTCGTGGCGCCGCTCGGGTGGTGGGTGTTGCGCTCAACGTCGTTCGGTTTGGGAATCCGGGCAGTAGGCGAGAATCCGGAGGCGGCAGACGCTGCGGGTCTGTCCGTTTCGTTCTATCGGTACGCGGCGTTGATGATCGGTAGCGCACTCGCCGCGGTTGGTGGCGCGTTCATCACACTGGCGACGCTCGGTACGTTCACGCTTGGCATCATCGCAGGACGGGGATGGGTCGTGATCGCTCTCGTTATCTTCGGGCGATGGAGAATCTGGCGGGGTGTGTTCGGTGCTCTGGTGTTCGCAGGCGTGTTCTCGTTGCAACTACGCCTTCGCATCCTTCCCGGTTGGGATGCCGTGCCGTTTGAGCTCCTGCTCGCACTGCCGTATCTGGTCGTGATCGCTGCCCTGGCGATATCGGGTCGCAACGTCGAGTACCCCGGAGCGTATTTGAAGCCCTATAGGAGGGACTGATGACCGAAGACGACATCCGCTTTCTAGCGACGGCGATCGAACAGGCGAAGATCGGGCTTTCCGAAGGCGGCATCCCCATCGGTGCAGTGCTGGCATCCGACGGCACGTCGCTCGGTGCAGGCCGCAATCGCAGGATCCAACTCGGATCCCCGATCCGGCACGGCGAGACCGACGCTCTCGAGGTCGCCGGGCGCCAACCGGCCGCCGTGTACCAGCGTTCGACCATGTACACGACGCTCTCCCCGTGTGACATGTGCACAGGAGCAATCCTGCTCTACGGAATCCCGCGCGTCGTGATCGGAGAGAACCGAACCTTCATGGGCGGAGAGGACTTGCTTCGGAGTCGTGGTGTTGAAGTCATTGTTGTCGATGATCCGGAATGCGTTCAGATGATGGATGAGTTCATCGCTGA
>JBLWQS010000079.1:0-6712 GCA_048452705.1 Acidimicrobiia bacterium | reverse complement strand
CGGACCCGAGCGAATGCCCTGTCCACAAGACCTCCGAGTCGTACTACGTCATTCGTACTACGTACCTACGTTGCGAGGCTCCGCTCGACTCCTACCGGTCCCTTCGTCCCACCCCGCCCAAATCCGAAGAACCTCGTAACCCTGCACCGACCGCCGGAGTCCGACCGCAGACGACCAAACACCCTCGTATAGAATGCCCGCCGTGAAGTCTGTTCTCATCGCAAATCGAGGCGAGATCGCCGTCAGGGTGATTCGCGCCGCTCATGACCTCGGTCTCCGGGCGATCGCCATCTACTCCGAGTTGGACCGCGACGCCATGCACGTCGACCTTGCCGACGAGGCATGGAACGTCGGGCCAGCGCCGTCGGCCGAGTCCTATCTCAACATCGATCGCATTCTGGATGTTGCCCGCGAGTCGAAGGCTGATGCCATCCACCCCGGGTACGGGTTCCTCGCTGAGAATGCTGGATTCGCCAGAGCGGTGACCGAGGCGGGCTTCACATGGGTCGGTCCATCTCCCCAAGCGATCGCAACGATGGGTGACAAGATCGCGTCACGGATCGCTGCAGCCGAAGCCGGCGTGTCGACGGTCCCTGGAACGACCGAACCGCTCACCGACGTCGCCGAGGTCAAGGCGTTCGCCGGCGAACACGGGTACCCGATCGCCATCAAGGCAGCTCACGGCGGTGGAGGCAAGGGGCTCAAAGTCGTTTGGGAGGAAGGCGACCTCGAATCGGCATTCGAAGGTGCCAGACGCGAGGCTGAAGCATGGTTCGCCAATCCAGAGGTCTACGTCGAGCGCTACCTGGATACACCGCGACACATCGAAGCCCAGGTCATCTTCGACACCCACGGCAACGGTGTGTTCCTCGGAGAGCGAGACTGCTCACTCCAGCGACGCCATCAGAAACTCGTCGAAGAGACACCGGCTCCCGGTTTCACCGACGAGCAACGGGCCAAACTCGGTCATGCCGCGCTCGCCGTCGGCCGTGCCGCGGGATACGTGAATGCCGGCACCGTCGAATTCCTCCTCGACACGAACGGCGACCTCTTCTTCCTCGAGATGAACACGAGGATTCAGGTCGAGCACACCATCACGGAGGAGACGACCGGCATCGACCTTGTCGTCGAGCAGCTGAGGGTCGCGGCAGGCGAGGTCCTCTCGTTCGACTCGGTTGAACGGACCGGCCACGCCATCGAATTCCGGATCAACGCAGAGGACCCCTCCAGCGGATTCCTCCCCACACCGGGCAAGCTCTCAACGTACCGTGAACCAGCTGGCCCCGGCGTTCGCGTCGACAGTGGCGTTCGCCAGGGTTCGCACATCTCGCAGTACTACGACAACCTCATCGCCAAACTCGTCGTCCGAGGACGGGATCGCGAAGAAGCCATTCGTCGAGCGGTCCGAGCGCTGACCGAGTTCAAGATCGAGGGGGTTCGAACGACGATCCCCGCCCACCTGCAGATCCTCCAGGGTCCGGACTTCCCCGCCGGGAATATCAACACGCGCATCGTCGAAGACTCGATGGACTTCAGCAAACTCGGTACGGAATCGTCACCGGCGATACCGGAAGATGAGGAGCTCCAAGAGCGCGAGATCACGGTTGAGGTCGGCGGCCGACGCTTCGAGGTGAAGTACTGGGCGCAGGTGATCGCATCGACGGGTTCGGGGCAGCGTCCCGCACCGCGACGCAAAGCACCGAAGCTCACCAAAGAGCAGTCCTCCGGTTCCGGCGAGGGCCTCGTGACCGCGCCGATGCAGGGCACCATCGTGAAGGTTCACCACTCAGCCGGAGAAGCCGTGCGAGAGGGCGACCCGGTGTGCGTGCTGGAAGCCATGAAGATGGAGAACGAGATCAAGGCGCCCGCCAGCGGCGACATCGTAGATCTCCGAGTCCAGCCGGGTGACACGGTCGCTGCAGGTGCCGTGCTGATGGTGATTAAGTAAACACGTATTACGTATTACGTATTGCGTAGTCAGGCCGTTGGACGGTATTTGCCGAAGACGTCTGTCAGGGCGCCGGAGACTTCACCAACCGTCGCTTCGAGCTTGAGGGCTTCTCTCATGGGAGGGAGGAGGTTCTGGGTGCCGGTGGCAGTCTTCCGCACTTGTTCAAGAGCGGTCTCGACGGCGCTGCTGTCACGCTCACTCCGGAGGCGGTGTAGGCGGTTGACCTGTTCGGACTCGATCCGGGGATCGACCCGGAGCACGTCATGGTCCCCGGTCTCGTCGATCTCGAATTCGTTGACACCGACGATCACGGCATCGCCCGATCCAACTGCCCGCGCATAGGCATACGCGGCGTTCTCGATCTCACGCTGCTGGAAACCGGACTCGATTCCTGCGACCGCTCCGCCAAGATCGTCGATCTTCCCAATGAGATCCATGGCCTCGTCCTCAAGTCGATCGGTGAGTGACTCGACGAAGTACGAACCGGCGAGCGGATCGATCACCGAAGCAACACCAGATTCATGGCCGAGGATCTGCTGTGTCCTGAGCGCGATCATCACGGCTTCCTCAGTCGGAAGACCGAGCGCCTCGTCGTACGAGTTCGTGTGCAGAGACTGTGTTCCTCCGAGGACGGCAGCGAGGGCCTGATAGGCGGTCCGAACGACGTTGTTGAAGGGCTGCTGCGCGGTCAACGTGGATCCCGCGGTCTGTGTATGGAATCGCATTCGCCAAGAAGACGGCTCGGTGGCACCGACGCGGTCCTTCATGAGCCGTGCCCACATGCGACGGGCGGCCCTGAACTTCGCCGCTTCCTCGAAGAGATCGTTGTGGGAGTTCCAGAAGAAGGACAGTCGGGGGGCGAAAACGTCGACGTCGAGACCGGCTCGCTGTGCCGCTGCCACATAGGCGAGTCCGTTCGCGATCGTGAACGCTATCTCCTGAGCGGCGGTCGATCCGGCCTCGCGAATGTGATAGCCGCTGATGGAGATCGTGTTCCAGTTCGGCAGCTCCGCGGAGCAGTACGAGAACACATCGGTGACCAACCGCATCGAAGGTGCCGTCGGATAGATGTAGGTGCCGCGGGCGATGTACTCCTTCAAGATGTCGTTCTGAACCGTTCCACGTACCTGGTCGGTCGGCACCCCCTGCTCTTCGGCAACGAGTTCGTACAGCAGCAGGAGAACCGCCGCCGTCGAGTTGATCGTCATCGACGTGGTGACCTCTCCGAGGGGGATCTGATCGAACAGCGCCCGCATGTCGTCGATCGAGTCGATCGCAACGCCGACTTTGCCGACCTCTCCTGCAGCCATTTCGTCGTCGGAATCGAGCCCCATCTGTGTCGGAAGGTCGAACGCTACGGACAGCCCCGTCTGCCCCGCATCGAGAAGTCTCCTGAACCGTTCGTTCGTCGCCAAGGCGTCGCCGAAACCGGCGTACTGCCGCATGGTCCAGAGGCGTCCCGTGTACATCGACGGATAGGGACCACGGGTATACGGGTAGGACCCGGGCTCCCCCAGCTGCTCATCGGGATGCCAGTCGCGCATGTCGTCGGGGCCGTACTCCGTCCGGTTTGAGTCGTTCATGTTCCTGGGGTCCGGGGTCTATCGGGGGTCTGTTCCTATGCTTTTCGCGAGTTCGATGCTACATGCGGGAACTCGATCGCAAGCGGAAGCGTGCCATACACGATGGATCCCAACATCCATGAAGCTCACCGGATCGACCGGAAGCGCCGGCGTCTGCCCGGACTGCTCCTCCTCGCGGTCATCGCAACCATCGGAGCAGCATGGGTGGGCCTGTTCGGCTTCCTCGGTTCGAACGCGGCGCTCGGGACCGTAGAGGACCTGCAGGATCAGTACTTCTGCGATGTGTCGGCCATGGATCTCTCCTTCCCCGACGTCTCCAGCCTGTCGAGCGTGACCACCGCAGACGGAGTCGAACTCGGGAAGCTCTCGGAGCGAAACAGTCAGCCGATTCCGCTCGACGAGATTCCGGACCTCGTGATCGGGGCCCTCCTCTCAGCAGAGGACAAGAGCTTCTACGAACATGAGGGCGTTGACTTCAAAGCCATCGTACGAGCGGCGATCGGCGGCGGAGAGACCGGCGCTTCAACGATCACACAGCAGGTCGTGAAACAGACGTACCTCAGTGCTGATCGAACGCTCGAACGCAAGATCTGCGAAGCTCAGGTTGCCGCTGAGCTCGAGCGCGTATACACCAAGGACCAGGTCCTCGAGTTCTATGCGAACTCGGTGTTCTTCGGATCGAACGCCTACGGGGTTCAGGCCGCGGCCCAGGAGTATTTCGCGAAGGACCTCGACGAGTTGACCCTTGCCGAAGCGGCGACACTCGTGACCCCGATCAGGAACCCGACGTTCTATCACCCGAGGCAGAACCCCCAGAACTCGATCGCCGTTCGGAACCAGACCATCGACCGGATGGTGACCAACGGGCTGACGACCGAAGAGGAAGCCGAGGCGGCGAAGAACTCCCCGCTCGGCATCGTCCCCCATTCAGTTCGTGAAGAGCTGGATCCCCAGGTGATGCTCGCGGTCCGCCAGCAGTTGCTCGATTCCGACGGATACGGACTCGGGGATTCGTATGAGGAACGCAAACGGGCGCTCTTCGGCTGCCCTGCAGCGGATACAACGTGCTCTGGGGGCGGTGGCCTCCAGATCGACATCACCATCGACTATGACCTCCAGAGCGAGGCCAACCGAGTTCTTCGAGCCTGGTTCCGACCCGAGTACCGCGGACCGACGGGCGCCATCGCCACCGTCGAGAACGCGACCGGAGCGATCAAGGTCATCGCATCCGGCACCGACTTCGGCGACGACCTCGAAGCCGGAGAGCGTCCGTACGACCTCGCCACCGGAAGCGCCCGCAACGCCGGATCAGCGTTCAAACCGTTCACGCTCACGGCTGCGCTCGAGAACGGGGATCTCGAGGGCCGGCCCGTAACGCTCGCTTCGTTGTGGGATCGATCGAGTCCGGCCGTCATCGACTGCGGATATCCCTGTTCCGCCGATGGGAACACATGGACGGTCCAGAATGCCGGGGGCAATGCAGGGCACGATCTTCAAACCCTGGAGTCGGCGACCTACAACTCCACGAACACGGTCTATGCGCGACTCATCGATGCGATCGGACCCGCCGTCGTTGTGGACACAGCCCGGGAACTCGGGATCACGTCGCAGTATCTCAAACCGTTCCACGCGATCACCCTTGGAGCCGCATCGGTCAGCCCGCTCGAGATGGCGTCCGCATACTCAACCCTTGCCAACTACGGGAACCGGGTCGAGCCGTACCTCATCAGCCGCATCACCGACGCCACCGGCACCGTGATCTATGAGCACGAGGTCCAGCCCGAACGCGTCCTCTCCCGCTCGATCGGTTCGGTCGTGGTGAGCACGCTCGAAAAGGTCGTCTCTCAAGGGACCGGTAGACGTGCCGACATCGGTCGCCCACAGGCGGGGAAGACCGGGACCGCAACGAATCACACCGACGTGTGGTTCGCTGGTTTCGTTCCTCAGCTCACGACGACGGTCTGGGTTGGATATGCGGACCGCCCGCTACCCATGGAACGGTTCACGATCTGGAACGACGTCGAGGGAGTCGAGCAATCAGTGAGCCGGGCCTTCGGTGGCACGGTCGCCGCGCCGGTCTGGGCACAGTTCATGGAGTACGCGACCCGTGATCTCCCTGCCATCGACTTCGCCCCGGAGCCGGTTGGCGCCGACGTCTACAGGGTCCTTCCTAGGACCGTGGTGCCCGACCTCACCGGGATGACGTACGAGGAGATGGCCGATGTCGTTTACGGCGCAGCCCTCCGCCTCGACCGGATCGAAGCACCTTCCTCGCTGCCGGAAGGACAGATCATCGCCATCACCCCGCGGGCTGGAACGGCGGTTCAGCAAGGGACGACGGTCAGCGTCATCGCATCGAGCGGCGTGGCCGAAGAGGTGGCCGCCCCGAATCTCGTCGGCCTGCCACTGGGCGATGTCAGCACGGAGCTTCGAGAATTCACCGAGGAGACAGGCGTTCAATTGAGCTGGGTCGTCGAGCACGTCACCGTGACTGATTCGCGCCTGTGGGGAATCGTCATCAGGACCGATCCATCCGCCGGTACGCCCGTCACCACCGGGGACACGATGAACGTGGTCGTCGGGCGGGAGCCGAGCGGTTAGACCCACCTCGGGGGTAGACCCATCCGGCCGGGTAGCCTCGATGAACATGGGTGACGCGCCCCTGGGCAGACTCTGGAATTACGCACGGCCGTATCGCGGTCGCATCGCGACGGCCACCCTCTGGTCGTTTCTCAACAAGGCGATGGACATCGCTCCGCCGTTCCTCATCGGGATGGCCATCGACGTTGTCGTCCGCCAGGAGGACTCATTCCTCGCATCGCTCGGAGTCGCCGATCCGCGGTTGCAGCTGGTCGTTCTCGCCGCCATCACATTCGTGGTGTGGGCCCTCGAGTCACTCTTCGAGTATCTCCTCGGTGTGGCGTGGCGCAACCTTGCCCAAACGATCCAACACGACCTGCGCGTCGACTCGTACGCTCACATGCAGGACCTGGAACTCGGTTTCTTCGAAGATCGCCGATCCGGGGATCTCATGGCCGTTCTCAATGATGACGTGAACCAACTCGAACGGTTCCTCGACATCGGCGCCAACGAGGTCATCCAGATGTTCACGACGGTGGTTCTGATCGGAGCGGCGTTCTTCATCATCGCTCCTTCGGTCGCCTGGCTCGCGTTCCTT
>JBLWQS010000078.1:0-6774 GCA_048452705.1 Acidimicrobiia bacterium | reverse complement strand
ACGAGTCGTCATCGTCGGAGTCGGAGTCGGAGTCGGATGAGTCGTCGTCGTACGACGTCTCCTGAGCCTGCTCTTGCTCCCGCTCCCGTGTTTGGTCCTGGTCTTGATCGCGAACTTCGTCGTCGGAATCAGAGTCGGAGTCGGATGAGTCGTCATCGTCCTCGTACATATCGTCGTCTTGAGAATCAGTAGCGGCATCATCCGATGTAGACGTCTTCTCCGAGGTCGTTGCCGTTGATTCCTCTGAAGGTGTAACAACCGCTGACGCGATCCCGGCGAGCGCCAGGGTGAGCAGGATGGTTCCCAATACTGCGAGTAGTCGTTTTGTCATGTGTCTTGTCTCCTTGTCGAGTTGACAGGGAGCATTAAACAGGAGCGTGAGATAGGCGAACCTCCGGTGTTGGTTAACGGTTCGGAAAATCGGCTGAGTTTCGCAATCCGTCGAAGCAAAGTGCGCGTGTGTGGGAAACGCTCGCATGATCTGCTACCCACGACACGAAGAAGCCCCCACTTCTGTGAGGGCTTCCGTGAACCTTGTGAGGTTGACCGATGCGGTCTATTTGGATCATCCCGCATTGGGTACTACTTACCCCGCCGGCCGTCCCACCGGTTCCTAACTATTATCGGCATGACTCTCGATAACTGTTGCGGATTTCTTGGTCGTATGGGCAATTTGGTGCGCTCGACCTATATGGCAGAATGAGCCGGTCGGAGGCACATCTTTATGCTTGAACTCATCGATCTCAGCAAGCGATTTGGCGACGTCGTTGCGCTTGACGGTGCCGGGTTCGTTGTTGAGCGCGGCCGAATCCTTGGCTTCCTCGGGCCCAATGGGGCGGGGAAGACCACGGCGATGCGTGTGGTCTTCGGTCTCATTCGTCCGGACACCGGAACCGTGAGGTGGAACGGCGGTCCCGTCGGGCCTGCGGAGCGGTTGCGGTTCGGGTACATGCCGGAGGAACGCGGCCTCTACCCCAAGATGAAGGTTCACGACCAACTTGTGCACTTCTCACGGCTCTCGGGTCTCTCCAAGACGGAGGCGAACGATGCAGTCGACCACTGGCTTGGCGTTCTCGGTCTCGCCGGCCGGGGCAACGCCAAGCTCGACGATCTGTCGCACGGCAATCAGCAGCGTGCCCAGCTTGCGACAGCGCTCGCTCCCAATCCGGATCTCCTGATTCTCGATGAACCGTTCGCCGGGCTTGATCCGATCGGAGTCGAATCGCTTGCGGACACGCTCCGGGAACTGGCTGCCGGGGGAGTGACCATCGTCTTCTCGAGTCATCAGCTCGACCTTGTCGAGGACGTATGCCAGGACGTAGCGATCATCAACGAGGGCAGGATCGTGCTCTCAGGGCCCCTCGACACGATCAAGAATCAATCCACCAAGCGTCGGCTGACGATCGACGTCAATGGAGAGCAGTGGATACCGGATATGCCGGGCGTCGAGATCGTTGACGGACCGGGACCATCGCACTGCATCGTGGGTGATGACGCTCCCGTCGCTGAACTGCTCGACGCCGCGAACGCTGCCGGAACGGTGAATCGGTTCGTATTCGAGCCGCCCCGTCTCACCGACCTGTTCCGAGAGGCGGTGGAGTCATGAAGCCGTGGAGTCAGGTCGCGTTGTTGGCGAAACGGGAGTTCCTCGAGCGAGTTCGGAGCAAGCCGTTCATCATCACGATGTCGCTCCTGGTCGTGGCGATTCTTGCGATCGGACCGATCGTCAGCCGGGTCTCGGGTGGTGAAGAAACGGCGACGAAGATCGGTCTCGCCGGCGAAGAGATCCCCGGCATCGAACAGGAACTCCAGGAGCAGGCGCTCCTCTTCGAGATGGAGATCGATGTCGAGCGCTTCTCGAGTCGATCGGATGCGGAGACCGCCTTGACGGAAGGAGAGGTCGCGGTCATTCTCGTTGACGGGACCGAGATCGTCTTCCATACGGGAGGCTCGTCTCAGTTGACGGCGCTTGTTCATGCTGCCGTCGATACCGCGGTGAAGACCGAGGTACTCACGGACCTGGGATTGCCGGAGGACGAGATTGCGGCGGTCGTCGAGCCAACCCCGATCGAGGTCACAACGCTCGAAGAGTCAGATGCCCAGGACGATGCCAAGCGGGGAGCAGCGTTCGCCGGAGCGATACTCCTCTACATCTCGATCATCATGCTCGGCCAGTTCGTCGCGATGGGCACCGTCGAAGAGAAGCAGAACCGAGTCGTCGAAGTCATCCTGTCGCGTGTCCGGCCTTGGCAGGTGCTTGTCGGAAAGGTCGTCGGAATCGGGTTCCTGGGGTTGCTACAACTCGTCATGTTCGCCGGCGCCGCATACATGTCGGCCCAACTCGCTGACCTCCCCGATATCGACGTTGCGGCGATCGGTCTGCCGGCGATCGCCTCGCTGCTCTTCTGGTTCTTCCTCGGCTACGCGTTCTACGCATTCCTCTACGCAGCTGTGGGGTCGACGGTGTCACGGCAGGAGGATCTCCAGGGGGCGCTCATGATCCCGATCGTCCTGATCATGCCGGGCTACCTCCTCGCGATCTTCGCTGCCGAGGCTCCGGATGCCCTCCTTCCCACGATCGGTTCGTGGTTGCCTCCGTGGGCGCCATTTGTCATGCCCGTACGGGTTTCGGCCGGCGTGGCCCAGCCATGGGAGGTGGTCGTTGCAGTCGCGGGGACAGCCCTCGGAGCTCTTGCCCTCGTCTGGATCGGATCCCGCGTCTACTCAGGGGCGCTGCTCCGCACCGGCGGAAGGGTGAGGCTGAGGGAAGCCTGGAAAGCAGCCGCCGAGTAGGCGACCGCCCGCGTACTCACTACTCAGTACTCGCCGAAGGCCGCTAAGTAATCAACCACTGAACTGCGCGAGTGAACGGACCGGGCTTCTCCAGCGTCGGAGTATGGACGAGGAGGGCGGGGCAGTCGACGGCTTCGGCGATCCGGTCCGCGAGGTCCGCCACGAGGTGGAGTCGGTGACTCGGTGCACCGAGAATGACGAGGTTTGCTCCCCGTGAGAGACCGGTCAGCGTATCGATCAGGTCATCGGTGGGGCGAACCCGGTCATCCCATGGCACCGTGAGGATCCCGCCGAGTTGCTCGTGGTATGCGTGGATCGATGCAGCCTGCCCGGGAGGCGCGTCGAGCGGCGTCAGGTGCACGAACCGGATCGACGCATCCTCGTGGCGCGCGATGTGGTCGGCGATCTCCACCTTTACCGGGTCGTACGGCCCGCCGGTGCCCAGAACGGCGATTCTGTCGATGTCGTCGACTGCCCGGTTCCTGAGGAATGCTGAGTCACACGGGAGGTGTTCCTGGAGCCAGTGGAGATCCCTCGTCACATGACGCGTGGCCCGCAGGTCTTGGGGAAGATCCGCGATGAACAGATCGACACCCTCGCGTTCGACGAAGGCGTGCACCATGCCGCGCCGATCCTCATCGGTGTAGTGCTCGGTCGTCACCTCGATGCCGAGCCTTCGTGCCTGAGCGAGGTCCTCATCGGTCGGGATCATGCGTCGTGTGCGGGCATCGAAGTTGATCACGTGGATGCGCCCACCGGGTGCGACCGTCAGGCGCATGGCGAGACGGAACAGGGTGTGCTGCCGACTCGGCCTCGTTGGGCGACGGATCAGGACGAGAACGAACTTCCGCCCGCCGGTGGCAACCGCAGCGGAGCTGGTCTCGACGAGTCGGGCATCCTCTCTCAGCCGAAGTGCATCGCGGGCGGCCGATTCCTTGACGGCCCGGGACTGCCCGAACACGCGATACCAGACGACGCCAGCGATGACGAAGAACACAGTGCCGAGGAGAGGAACGATCCCCATCTGGGTGAGGAGCAGCAGTGAGGCAACGATGCCGAAGATCTGGACGGCGGGGTAGAAGGGCGAACGGAACTTGGGTTCGTACCAGTCGAGGTGGCCCTCGCGAAATGCGATCAGCGCCAGATTCACCAGGGCGAAGACGAGGAGTTGGAATGCCGACGCCATCTTGGCGAGATCGATGAGGGGAACGAAGAGGACGAGGAGGATCAGCACTACTCCGGTCACCGCGATCCCGGCGACGGGAGCTCCCGATCGTTTCCCAATCTGGGCGAGGAATGGAGGGGCGAGCGAGTTCCTTGCCATCGCGAATGGGTATCGAGCCGACGCGATGATGCCTGAGTTGGCCATCGATACCAGAGCCAGGATCGCCATGCCGGCGACGACGTAGGTGCCGGGCGAACTGAGGAAATGCGCCGCGGCGGTGAGGATCGGCGTTTCGGTGTGGGCGAGTTCGTCGGCCGGTGTTACACCGACCATCACGGCGACCACGGCCGGATACAGAATCATCGCGACCCCGACCGACGTCAGCATGCTCAGCGGGATGTTCCGCCCCGGCCGTCTGACTTCCTCGGCCACGCTCGCGACCTGCGTGACCCCGATGTACGACACGAATACGACCGCAGTTCCGGAAAGCAGGCCCGTGACACCTTCCGAGAAGAACGGCTGGAAACTTGAAGAATCGGTGTTCGGCGCACCGAGGATGACGAACCCTGCCAGCAGGGCAAGAACGATGGTGACGAGTGCCTTCTGAAACCTGGCCGTCTCTTGGACGCCGATGAGGTTGACGACGATGAGTACGACTGCGAGTGCTGCCGCTACGGGGCGTTCGGGGTGATCGACGAAGAGTTCGAGGTATGCGGACAGGCCGACGAGCGCGAACGATGCCTTGAAGATGAGTGAGAACCACACGCCGAAGCCGGCGATCGTTCCCATGAGCGGACCCATTGCCCGGTCGATGTACAGATACGTGCCTCCGGCCTTGGGCATCGCCGTCGCCATCTCCGACTGGGAGAGCGCCGCCGGGATCACCACGATGCCGGCAAGGAAGAACGCCAACACCACGGAGGGACCGGCGATCTTGAAGGCGAGGCCGGGCAACACGAAGATCCCCGAGCCGATCATCGCTCCGATCGAGATCGTGAACACTGCGTACAGCCCCAGCGACCGGTGCAGAGAACCGGTCGGCTTCGGTGCGTCGTTGGGGGTTGGCGTCGTCAAGGTAACCGCAAACTAGTTGTGCTTGCGAGAGTGCGGTAGGGGATGTCGTCGTTGGGCCAGTTGCCGATCAGTCCAGAACCCACTTCGTCCGAGACTCTCGGGCCCGGTCGACGTCCACCGCAGCGAGGAGTGCTCCACCGATCAAGAAGAAGGCCGTGAGGAACAGAATCGAGAGCCGGGCCGAACCGGTGACGATATCAACACCGGCGAAGATGAGCGGTCCGAATATTGCGCTGAACCTCGAAAACACCGAGTAGAACCCGAAGAACTCGGCGGAGGCATCTTCGGGGATCATCGACCCGTAGAGCGATCGTGACAGTGCCTGGACCCCACCGAGGACGAGTCCTGCGAGTGCGCCGACCGCTAGAAACGCGCCTGCTTGGCCCACGGGCAAGAGGTATCCGCCGACGGTGACGAACGCCCACCCGACGATCGACACGAGGATCGCCGTCTTCGCCCCGACCTTCCCCGCCAACCATCCGAATGCGAGAGCGCCGAAGAAGGCAACGAGTTGGATCACAACGAACACGGCGGCGATCGTGGTGGTTGAGAGTTCAAGCGTCTCGGATGCGAAGACCGGGGTGATCTTGATGACCGTCAGAACGCCATCGTTGTAGAACAGGAACGCGACGATGAAGAGCAGCAGTTGAGGGAAGCCGATCAACTGTCGGGTCGTCCGCCAGATCCGGCGGACTCCAAGCCGTGCATAGGCGATCGGGCGGGGCGTGGATCGGTACTCCGGTGGGAGATCCGGACGGCCCGCTCCGTCGCTCAGGCGGGAGAACGAGAAGGTTGCGAACGCCGCCCACCAGATCCCTGCAGACACGATGACGATCCTCTGAGCGATGTCCTCGCTCAGCCCCAGCGGTTCGGCGAAGAACAGGAGGGCGAGGGACAGCACCAGGTGGATTCCGCCGCCCGCGTATCCGAGGGCGAACCCTCTGGCCGAGACGCGGTCGATCGTGTCGGGCGTGGTCAACTCCGGGAGGAACCCTTCGTACATGACGTTCGCAGAAACGAATCCGACCTGGGCGATCAGCGCAACGACGATGGCGAGGCCGAGGTCACCGGCTCCTGGGATTGCCGTGAGGACGGCGAAGATGGCGCCCGTATAGGCGAAGGTTTGGAGAAGGCGTTTCTTCGAGTTCGAGTAGTCGGC
This sequence comes from Acidimicrobiia bacterium, assembly GCA_048452705.1. Taxonomy (GTDB): domain Bacteria; phylum Actinomycetota; class Acidimicrobiia; order Spongiisociales; family UBA5794; genus JAHEEL01. The sequence continues at coordinate 583 of JBLWQS010000078.1, read as the reverse complement.
GACGGCGCCGAGGATCGGCATGGCGAGGAAGAGAACGAACGCTCCTGCACCGATGATGATCCCGAAGAATGCCTCCGCTCCCACGTTCCGTCCGAGAAGCGATAGTCCCTCTTCTGGGAAGATCGTGTCTCCGAAGTAGATCGCGAACACGAGGCTGCCGGCCGTGATGTACGCCGAGTTTCCCCAGTCGTACATCGCCCACCCGAAGATGGTTCGGTCGTCGTTCCGCATCGTTGCGTCCATGATCGCGCCTCTCGGTCGGTCGTGACGCTAGACGCCTTCGGGACTCTCAATGGGACGCATCGACTGCAGAGGAATATGTCCGGCGTGTGGACAAGTAGCCGAGTTGGCGCAGAGAGGGCTATGGTTCCCGTGCACAGAGGGATGTCCGCTGCCGCCGTGGCACTTGTTGGTTCGAGGCAGGTCGACAGAGCCCGCCCGTGTGCGGACCACAGTGGTCCGCGAATCGACGCCCATTGGAGGCACTAGAAATGAACATCTTCGTAGGGAACCTTTCGTTCCGCGCGACAAACGGAGACCTCGAGCAGCTCTTCGGCGAGTACGGGGCCGTTGACTCGGCCGC
>JBLWQS010000077.1:0-6804 GCA_048452705.1 Acidimicrobiia bacterium | reverse complement strand
GCATCTCCGAAGCCGGGATTCACGATGGAAGTTGAGAACCCGGGCCCCGAGAAGGTCGAAGTCGAGTTCCACAACGACGACCACGAGTCACAGTTCACCGGCAAGTTCGAAGATGGTCGCTTCACACCGTCGATCGACGAGAGCGACGGCGAGGACGACGACTAAGGGCCCGTCGGGAACCCGGGATCGTCAGTCGAGATCGAGGGAGCGGCGGATCCTCTCTTTGGACGCCTGTGGGAGTTCGAGGCGACCGTGCTCGCTCGCCAGCGTCCGCACCCCTTCGAGTTCATCGACGGTGAGTCGACACGACGAGCACGTTGCAAGATGATCGATGGTGGCGTCCGACTGCTCCGGGGACAGTTCACCATCGAAGAACTCGGGCAACAGACCCGCGAGCTGATCGCAATTGACCTTCATGTCAGGTACTCCTCCATCTGGGTGCGCATCGCCTCACGTGCACGGGCAAGACGCATCTTCACCGCCGATCCGGAGATCTCCAGAGCGGCAGCCACTTCCGACGTGGAAAGACCCTCCACATCGCGCAACACGAACGCTGCACGCACCGGCTCCGACAGGGACCAGATCGCCTCGTCGAGTCGGACGGCAAGCTCTCTCGCCAGTACCTGGTCTTCGACGGTTCCGGTCGGGCGATCGATCTCGTCTGCGACGGCAATTGGATCGAGCGGCTCCTCGCGTCGGCGCCGTGTCACGGCGATCGCCTGGTGATATCCGATGCGGTAGATCCAGGCGGCGATCGGCCCGTCGCCCCGGTAGCTCGCCAGCGATCGAATCGCTTTGACAAACGTCTCCTGAACGACATCCTCGGCGAGATGGCGGTCCCGGACGATCCGATACGCCAATGTGTACACGCCGTCGGCGAAGGTGTCGAAGAGCCAACCCGGCTCGGGTGTCTTCATGTTTCCTTCGTGCATCGCGGCGCAACGGTACCCGACCCGGTCGGGTGTCGGTCATCGGCGAATCTTGTCCCAGAAGGCGAACAGAAGCGCTGCGGCGGCGAGGGCCCACAGCACCCAGACTCCGGTCCAGAGAGCAAAGCCTGCGAAACCCACGGCGACGCCAATTCGCATTCCGCGATCGACGGTCGAAATACCGGACTCGAGGACTTCACCGGTCTCGGCCGACTCGAACACCCGGCGCAGTGCTCCGGGTGTCCGGGCACCGACGACGCGCGTGATCTCTTCACCATTCGAGACCGCAATCGTCGTCGGCACTGCCATAACCCGATACTTCCCTGCCAGTGAACGGTTCTCGGCCGTGTTCACCTTCTTGAGCGGTACGCGGCCGTCGAACTTCTCGCCCGCCTCGTCGATGAACGGCGCCATCGTCTTGCAGACGGGACAGTCAGGTCCGTAGAAATAGAGGACCTCAGATTGGGTCTTCGCCATCGCGTCGCTCCAAGTAGAAGAAGGGTCTGGAATCAGCTAGTGGCGTCGCCGCCGTTCGTGCGCAGCCGCAGCACAGCGTAGATCGGACAGAAGCCGACGATTCCGGTTGCGAGGAACACCCCACCGACCGCGGCTGCGACCCAACCCCATGGTGATGCGATCACGCCACCGAGGCCAAGACCGATCAACACGACACCGCCGACGACTCGAACAATGCGATCCCAACTAGCTTCATTCTTCATTTCGAACCTCCTGAGTTCCGTTTCGTGGGGTATGACGCGGTGAAGAACGGATCGGTCACATTTGGCCGGCTTCGCCGGCGTAGTGAGTACTGAGTAGTGAGTACCGAGTACCCATCGAAGACTCATGCTTACTCATAGCTCAGGTCTTCCCGGACTACGGACTACGTTTCGGCCACTGAGCCTTCCCAGTCTCTGTGGAGTTCTGCGTATACACCGCCTGCTTCCACCAAGTCCCGGTGTGAGCCGCGCTCCACTATTCGTCCCGCATCGAAGACGAGGACGGTGTCGGACGCTTCTGCCGTTGAGAGTCGGTGGGCGACCGTGATCGAAGTTCGACCTGACGTGAGGCGTTCGATCGCTCGACGGATCTGAACTTCGAGAGCCGGATCGACCGCAGATGTCGCCTCGTCCAGGACGAGAAGGTCCGGGTTCGCTATCCATGCCCGGGCGATGGCGACGAGTTGCCGCTCCCCGGCTGACAGGTTGCCGCCCCGCTCCCCGACCCGGGTATCGATACTGTCGGTGAGAGAGTCGGCCCACTCGAGCAGCCCGAGATCAGCGAAGGCTGCACGGACCCCATCGTCGGCGGCATCCGGCTTGCCGTACCGAACGTTGTCGGCGATCGTGCCCTCGAAGAGGAACCCTTCCTGGGGGACGTACGACACTCGGGAACGCAGGGAACCGAATCGCACTTCGTTGAGCGGCACGCCGGCGATGGCGATCGACCCGTCGGCCGGATCCAGCAGTCGAGTCGCCAATTTCGCGAACGTTGTCTTCCCCGATCCGGTCTCCCCGACCACGGCAACCCGCTCTCCGGCCGCTATCGAAACGGTGACATCGTTCAATACGTCGTCGCCCGTGGGATATCGGAAACGAACGCCCTCGAATCGCAGATCGAGAGGGCGATCGGGCAGTGTCACACCGTCAACCGGGTCCGCTACGTCGATAGGCGTGTCGAGCAAGGTCAGCACCTTGCGGAGTCCGGCACCCGCCGACTGGGCCTGGTTGATCGTCTCAACGAGCATCTGGACGGGTTCAACGAGAAGCGTCACAAGGAAGAGGAACGCTACGAGGGTTCCTGCGCTGAGCCCCCAGGACACACCGAAGATCACACCCACGGCGATGACCGACGCTGTGATGACCCCCGCGAACAGTTCAGCCGAGGAGAACAGAACGGCGGCGAGCGCACCGGCCCCGTACTCAGCCCGATACTGGCGGTCCAGGGCAGTGCTGACCTTCCCCATCACGACCGACTCCATACCGAACGCGCGAACCGTCGGCAGACCCGCCGTCGCTTCGCCGACGACCGAAAGCGAGTCCGACACTCGTTCGCGAACACTGTCGTGAGCGCGGCGCAAGATCCCTTGGAACCACAGGAGCATCACGGAGTAGATGAGCACACCGACGGTGATCATCAGGGCGAGGCGCCACTCGTATACGAGCATCAGGGCCACGGCGAGCATGATCTGCGCTGCTCCGAGGATCATGCCGACGCCGCCCCATTCCATGAACTGCTGCATCGTTTCGATATCGGACGTAACGCGACTGACGAGCGCTCCGCGACGCTCGGACTGAACGTGGAGCATCGAGAGCTTGTGGAGATAGCCGAATGTGGTGACCCGTAGATCCGTAAGACCCGTGATCGACGATCGGGCGAGGCGGGCGAGCGACGTTCGTCGAGCCCACATCGCGATCGCCACCGCAAGCAGAGCGATGAGCCCCGAGGTGACTACCGAGGATGTATCCATCTGCTCGCTTGAGAGCAGCACACTGTCGATGATGCGCTGAACGGTGATCGGCACGACAAGCTGCAACCCGGTTCCGAACACGGCGAGAGCGAGTGTCAACCAGAGTCCCTTGGAGAGCGCAGGCGCGATCTGGAATGCACGACGGAGGACGTGTCCGGTCGATTCGCTCACGATCCCACCTCCTCTTCATCGCGCCGGGCGGCGTCTTCTTCATAGGCGCGCAGGAGTCGCTCGTATCCGGGCTGAGTGGCGAGTAGGTCCTCGTGGCTGCCGTGAGCGACAACCCGACCTTCATCCATGAAGACGACCTCGTCGGTCAGCATGATCGACGATCGGCGGTACGCGACGATGACGACCGTCGACGGCAGTTCCGCTCCCTGAAGTCCTCGGAGGATCTCCATCTCGACCGACGGGTCGACTGCAGACGTTGCGTCATCGAGCACCAGCACGCGTGGTCGACGAAGGAGTGCCCGAGCGAGAGCGACTCGCTGTCGCTGCCCACCGCTGAGTGCCGCCCCGCGCTCTCCAATCTGTGTGTCGTATCCGTCGGGTAGCTCGGCGATGAATCGCTCGACACCGGCGAGTCGCATGGCCCGAGAGACGTCGTCGTCGGACACGCCGGATCCGAGCGTCACGTTGCCCCACACCGAGTCATCAAAGAGGAATGACTCCTGGGAGACGTATGCCACCTCGAGTGCGAGTTCCGAACGAGCGAACTCCCGGAGGTCACGTCCATCGATGTGGATCGCACCGTCGGACGGATCCCAGAGACGGGCGAGGAGCATGGTCAGCGTTGACTTGCCCGACGCGGTCGGCCCGACAACGGCGACCGTGCGACCTGCAGGGATGTCGAACTGGACGTCGGTGAGCACGGGTTCCCCATCGGCGTACGAGAATTGCACGTCCCGCGACTCGAGACCGGCTCCATCTGCCACAGGGCGTGCATCGAGGGACCCGTGTTCGATGGTTTCGTCGGAGTCGAGGATCTCCTGGACCCGGGTCCATGCCGCCTGACTGTGAGCCATCTCGAAGATCACGAAGCCGATGAGTTGAAGCGGGAACGCCATGAGCGTGATCAGGTACGCCACGGTCACCAGCTGACCTGCAGTTATGGAACCGTCGCCTACGAGGATCGCTCCTACGACGAGGATCACGATGTTGATCGCGGCCGGCAATGACTCGACGATCGCCCGGAAATTTGCGAACCGAACACCGATGTCGATGAGCCGGGTCTGGAGAATGTCCGCCGCACGCCGGAAGCGTTCTGTTTCTTCGGCTTCGCGGCCGAGCGCCTTGACGGTGAGTGCACCGTCGATGCTCTCGTGGGCGATCTCGCTGACCTCACCGCGCTCGTACTGGGCCGCTTCGAAATCGGTGAACAGCGAGAAGGCTCCCCTGATGTCGATCGTCACAAGGATCGAGAGTCCGACGAGCGCGATGACTCCAAGGATCCAATGGGTCGCAACGACGAGAACGATGGTCCCGATCAGCAGGAGCGAGGCACCCGTTGCATACGGCAGTGGTGCCAGCACGAACGTGCCGGTCTGCGTATCGACTTCGCTGACCGACAGCAGGTCGCCGGTTGAGCGGCGATCGTGCCACGCCAACTGAAGCCGGAGTTGGTGCTCGATGAGCTTCTCGCGGGCATCGGCACGGGTGCGGAACTGGAGTGCACTGGCGGCGGTACGCCTGAGCGTGATCCCGGCCGCTTTCCAAAGCGCCACTGCCATGACCGTGAGCACCGCGAGGGTGACCTTGTTGCCGATCTCCTCTCCACCGTCAAGAACGGGGATGATCACAAGGTCGGTGATCCGCCCGACCACGATGGCCGAAGCCAGGATCGCCGAGACGAAGAGCGCGGCGCCGAGAACGGCAAGGGTGAACGACCACGGATGCCACCGGACGAACTGCCGGATCAGTCGCAGCCCGCCGGAGAACACCTCCCCAAGACGGGGCGCGTCAGCATCGTGTCGGGCAGAGGGCGTCATGGGAAGGATGGTAGAGGTGAGCTTCAAGCTGCAAGCTGTGAGCTGTGAGCGGAACCCGATATCGACTACCGATAAGGCCCCGCCCTTATCCAGTACTCAATACTCAGTACCCAGTACGCCGCCGCAGGCGGCCTACGGAATCATGATCACGCGTGTGCCGACGTCGGTCCATCCGAATGTCCACTCGGCGTCGTCGAAGTCTTGACGCACACATCCTCCGGAGCGCAACGTGCCGAGCTGCTCCTTCGTTTGGAACGGTGACTTGTCTTCATGGATCGGGATCGAATGGAATCCGTACGGCCACTCCTCCCTCGCGAACCGGACCATGTACTCCATCGTGACGTTGTCGTAAGGAGCCCACGCGTATCGCGATTTGGAGTAGACGTTGTAGCGATCCGGCACCGGCACGCCTCGCCTGCCCGACACCTGATGGGTCTTGGCCAGTTCGCCCGTGGCTTCGACGAACCAGACCCGGGCCTCTCTGTTCGCGTAGATGACCCTGCGCCCTGATCCGATGGCCGGGTACGGCAATGGTGGCTTCTCCGGCGCGACGGTGTCGGTCGTGGCCACGAATTCTGGCGAGTCAGTGAAGGACACGATGAGGCTTCCCCTGCTCATCTCGCCGGTTCGCAGCATCTCAACGAAGGGCTCCACTCCCCCCTCACCCAGTTCGCGACCCAGCACCGATTCGTACAAGATTGTGACGAGCGCTTCGTCGGTGGGGTCCCCGTACCGGTCGACAAACTCGTTACTCGTCGTGAACGCTTCCGCGATCGAACTCAACGGAAGTCCGTTCCAGTAGCGACGCGACCAGTACTCGATGTCGAGGGCATCGGCCTCTCGGCCCAGGAGTCCGCAGTAGATTCGCACGATCGAATCGGATACCGCGGCGTCGTGACGCACTGGTGCCAACCCGATGAGGGCACCGATCGGTGGCGTGGTGGCCGTGGCAGCGACCGCTAGTTCGACACCGCGGGTTCCAGAAGATGCCCAGAGACCTGTTTCGTCCGGATATCGAGCGACGACCATGGGGTACTTCTCGGCGTCGGGATCTCCGACGATGATCGCCGCGTCCGCGTCCGGCATCAGACCCGGGACGAGCACTCCATCGGTCACCTCGGAAAACGACGGGTGGGATCGGCAGACGTCGATGGCTCCCGACGAAGTGGCACCTGCCGTCGCAACGTCGACGAACAGAACGGAGCCGAGCATCGCCATCGCAGCGAGGCCAAGGAGCGCCATGCGGAATGAGGGTCGGGCAATCATGCGTCCCCGTACGGTACCGCACACAATCAAGAAAGACCCATGAACCCCTGGTCCCTGCCCCGACTTCGTCGGGGGTTGCCGGTAGTCGGTATCCGGTTGTCGGTGAAGATTCGTGCTCATGGCTCAAAGCTCATAGCTCAAGGCTCATCGTTTG
>JBLWQS010000076.1:0-6806 GCA_048452705.1 Acidimicrobiia bacterium | reverse complement strand
AGGATGAGGTTTCGCCACTCCTTGTGTCGGAATGGCGGAGCCGAAGCCGCAGCGCGTGGTGATGCCTGGTCGTCGAGATGGGTGACATGTATTGCTCAGCGCGCTCCTAGCCCGAGACGGCGGTGCCACAGTGTTCTTCGGACCGATAGCCTCGCTTCGAGATGATCACACAGAGGATTCCCCGCTGGATCGGAGCCGTCGTGCTCGCCGCCCTCGGCGTCGCCGCTCTCGCGCTGTTCGTGGTGGCGTGGATCTCGGCGAACCAGATCCGATCCGACCTGCTCGTTCCGGTAGCGGATGAGCGATCGTACGACATCGAGATACTCCGCACGCCGCCGGCGCGACTCGTCATCGCAGGCACCGATGAACCGCCCCGTGGTGGCATCTGGGGGTTCGAATCCGGGGCAACGTACACGCAACTCACGGCTCTGCTGCTCCGCACCGGGACCGAGACCGAGTGGGCGGCGACGCCGTACATCGGCGAGCCGGCCGTTGGGGTCAAAGGACGGGTCGATGTGGACGCCTATCCCGTCAATCCTGACGTCGCGTTCGGTCTCGGCTTCGAGTCGGTTCGAGCACCGGGAGACCTCGGTCCACTGCCGGCATGGCTGATCGATGGTCGTCGTTCGACATGGGTGATCATCGTCCATGGCAGGGGAACAGATCGAAGGACTCAGGCCCTCCGCATGATTCCGCGCCTCGTCGAATCGGGGTATCCGGTGCTCGTCGTCAGCTACCGAAACGACGATGGTGCCCCGAAGGATCCGTCGGGGCTGCGATCGTGGGGGCTCACCGAGTGGCGAGATCTCGACGCAGCGGTTCGTCTGGCCGAGAGGGAAGGAGCCCGCGACTACTTCCTCGTTGGCCACGATCTCGGCGCTGAAGTGGTGTCGACGTTCCTGCACGAGTCGGATCGTGTTGGGAACGTTCTCGGTGTCGTTTTCGACTCGCCCGCACTCGACCTCGAGGGCACCATGGACTACGACTCCGGTCCTGTGGAGCAATTCGTCGATGAACTTGGTCAGCAGCTCGCGAGAATCCGATTCGGGATGGAGTGGAGCGAGTTCGATCAGGTCGCACGGGCCGATCAGTTCGATGTCCCGATCCTGGCGCTCCACGGCGCTCGGGATGAGACGATCCCGATCGAGATCACCGAGGCATTCGCCGCAGCGAGGCCGGACCTCGTGCAGTTCCTCCGTTTCGAACAGGGTGGTCATGGCGATCTCTGGAACGTGGATACCGCCCGGTACGAGGCTGCCGTGATGTCGTTCGTCGACGGACTTGCAGATACGGAAGGCTGAGATTCCCATCGCAGCGGCGCGGATTGGGGCAGACTTGGAACCCATGCTCTATCTCGACCACGCTGCCACGACCCCGATCCGACCCGAGGTCGGAGAAGCGATGGCGCCGTACCTCGGCGACCGTTTCGGAAACCCGTCGGGCATCCACGGCACGGCGCGAGGAGCGAAGAACAGCATCGAGGAGGCGCGCGAACGAATCGCCGCATCGATTGGGGCGGCGAACCCCCTCGAGATCGTCTTCACCGGCGGAGGCACCGAAGCAGACAATCTCGCAGTGATCGGTGCCGCACTCGGTGCATCGGGAGGTGCCGTCACCACCGCCGTAGAGCATCCCGCCGTGCTCGAGTCGGCACGGTTCTTGAGCCGTCTCGGCCACGAGGTGACAATTGTGCCCGTCGATGATGCGGGCCGTGTGTCACCAGGCGCAATCAGAGACGCGATTGGCGACGACACGACCGTCGTGTCGGTGATGACAGCCAACAACGAGACGGGTGTGATCCAGCCCGTGACCGAGGTCGTTCGACTCGTGCGATCCGTCAATGAACGGACGCTGGTCCACACGGACGCGGTTCAGGCGTTCGGTTCCCTTCCGGTGGAGGTGAGCCAGAGCGGATCGGATCTCATCTCTGTATCGGGGCACAAGATCGGCGGACCCCAGGGCGTCGGTTTCCTCTACGTTCGCGATGGGGTCCATCTCGAACCGGTGATCTACGGCGGCGGGCAGGAACTCGGCCGCCGCTCCGGCACCCACAACGTTGCGGGGATCGTCGGGCTCTCCATCGCTGTGGAGTCGGCGGTCGCCGGCCGTTCTGATTATCGCGAACGGGTCGGTGGAGCGCGAGACCGCTTCGAGCAGGATCTCCGATCCAGGGTCAACGTGGAAGTTACCGCCGGCGACGCCGACCGGCTCGTCTCGCACGCTCATGTCCGGTTCCCGGGGATCCCGGCTGAGACGCTCCTCGTGCGTCTCGACTTCGCCGGGGTGGCAGCAGCGGCCGGTGCTGCATGTCACAGCGGTGCGATAAAGGAGAGCCACGTCCTTGCAGCGATGGGCGTCGATAGCACGGCGGCATCCGAATCGGTCCGATTCAGCTTCGGCCGGAACGATGATGCTGCGACGGGAGCCGAAGCGGCCCGGATCGTCTCTGGTGTCGTCGAGGATCTGTCATGAGGGCCCTCGTCGCGATGTCCGGTGGCGTCGATTCCTCGGTTGCCGCCGCGCTCATGCTCGAAGCCGGATACGACGTCGTCGGTGTCACGCTCAAGCAGTGGGTCGGAGCGGGGGGAGCGATGCCGACCGCAGGATGCTGCACCGTTTCGGACGCAGAAGACGCGAGACGCGTGGCCGCCCAACTCGACATCCCGTACTACGTCCTTGACTACGTCGAGGAGTTCACGGCTGCCGTCGTCGAGCCCTTCGGCGCCTCTTATCTCGCCGGCCGAACACCGAATCCGTGCATCGAATGCAATCGAACCGTCCGGTTCTCAGCGCTCCTCGAGCGAACCACCGAACTCGATGCCGACGTGCTCGTCACCGGGCACCATGCCCGAATCCGGTACGACGACACCGGGTGGCACTTGGTCCGTGCGGTCGACGGCACCAAGGACCAGTCCTACGTCCTCCACATGCTCGGCCAGGAAGAGCTGTCGAGGATCCGGCTCCCGGTGGGGGAGATGACGAAGGTCGAGGTTCGAGAGCGTGCCGCGGCCATGGGGCTGAGGACGGCGTCGAAGCCCGACAGCCAGGATATCTGTTTCGTGGCTTCGGGCGATTACCGCGACTTCCTTGCTGAGCAACTGCCGGAGACGGCACTCCCGGGACCGGTCGTGGACACGGCAGGAACGATCCTCGGCGAGCATGATGGCATCACCGGGTTCACGATCGGACAGCGTCGCGGCCTCGGAATCTCGGTCGGCGAACCTCGCTACGTTGTCGACGTTCAACCCGAGGAGCGGCGTGTCGTCGTTGGAACCTACGACGAGATGCTTGCGGACGGCTGCGTGGTGAGCGGTGTGTCGTTCATCTCCGGAGCACCACCAGACGATCCGAACGTGTCGGTGAAGATCCGGTACCGGACACCGGCGATCGCCGCCACACTTGAGCCTATCGGTGAACGGTGGGTCGTCCGGTTCGGTGAACGTCAACCTGCGCCCGCACCCGGCCAGGCCGCCGTTTTCTACGAAGGGGATCGGGTCCTGGGCGGAGGAACGATCGAAGAGGTGATCAGAGCGTGAGGATCACCGGCGTCGGAAGCCTGCCCCACGACGATGCGGCCGAAGCTGCGGCGTTCGTGCTGTCGAGTACCGATCTTCCGTACCTGCCTCAGCTACCGAATGTCGATCCATCCGAAGGGATGCTGCGCCAATGGGGAGACGGCCTCTGCGGAGCCGGAGGGTTCGACGACGGGATCGGACTCCGATGGGGCGAGCAGTCTCCGGCAGACTCTGAACCCTTCGGAGGGGCCGCAGCGATGCTTGATGTCCTCGACGGATCGGAGGTCAAGACCCAGTTCACAGGTCCGGTCACGCTCTGGCTCGCGCTGCTCGCCGCCGGATGCCCCATCGATGGTCTCTGGAACTGCGTCGTGGAGGGTCTGTCGGAACGGCTCGTGGCCCACGTCGACGTGATCAGAGCAGCGCGATCTGACATCGAGATCGTTGCGGTGATGGATGAACCCGCTCTTGTGATGTTCGCACCCGGGCGCTCATCTGGACCCGTCCCGATCGAGGCGGCCGCCGACGCGATGTCCCGTGTCTTTGCAGACGCACCCGTTCCCGTCGGTATCCATGTCTGCGGAGACACCGACTGGAGGATGGTCGCAGGCCTCGAACCGGCATGGCTCTCGTGGGACCTGGCCGGCCTGGGAGATGGGTTCCTGTCGGCAACGGACGCGATCGCCGAGATCGTGTCACAGGGAACCGGCATCATGTGGGGCATGGTGCCCACCGACCCATCTCCAATCGACCTCGACTCGGTTCGTTCCCGGTACGGTACGGCCGTGACCCGTCTCGTCCTCGAAGGTGCCCCGGTTGGGGCACTGACTTCAGAATCAATCGTGACTCCTGCCTGCGGTCTTGCCGCCACGACCGTCGGAGGGGCCGGTGTTGTCATGGACCGTCTGCGGGAGGTCGCGGAGGTCGTCGATGGCTGATCCGGCGGCCAGGGCGGCAGAGCTACGCGCATTTCTGAGGGAGAACAACTACCTCTATCACGTCCTCGACGCACCCGAGATCTCCGACATCGAATTCGACGAGGTGCTCCGCGAGTTGCAGGCGCTCGAGGCCGATTTCCCCGAAGTCGTCGTCCCCGATTCGCCGACGCAGCAGGTCGGGGGCCCGATATCGGAGGCGTTCGCTGCGGTGACGCACCGGGAACGCATGTTCTCGCTCGACAACGTCGAGAGCCTCGAGGATCTCGAAGCGTGGCGGGCCCGTCTCGTGCGTCTCCTCGACCGTGAGTCGACCGCCTATTCGTGCGAACTCAAGATCGATGGACTCGCTATCTCCCTTACCTATGAGGCGGGCCATCTGGTTCGGGCTGCCACCCGCGGCGACGGGTTAACCGGAGAAGACATCACGGCGAACGTCCGAACGATCGGCAACGTGCCGCACACTCTGCGGGGTGATGCTCCCGACGTCGTCGAGGTGCGCGGCGAGATTTACATGCCGGTCTCAGTCTTCGACGACCTCAACGAGCGGCAGGCCGCGGAGGGGAAGCCGCCCTATGTGAATCCCCGGAATACGGCCGCCGGTTCAGTCCGCCAGAAGGACCCGACGGCGACCGCGGCCCGGCACCTTGCCCTGTGGGCGTATCAGATCGGTTTCCTCGAAGGCGGTCCGACGCTTACATCCCACACCGAGCAGATGGCCTGGATCTCGGAACTTGGTCTGCCGGTCAACCCGGAGAACCGTGCCGTGGCCAGCATCGAAGCGGTTGAAGCGTATGTGAGGAGCGCCGAAGATCGTCGGCACACCCACGACTACGACACCGACGGGATCGTCATCAAGGTCGACTCGCTCGCCGACCAGCGAGACCTGGGATTCACAGCGAAGAGCCCCCGATGGGCCGTCGCCTACAAGCTCCCCCCTGAGGAGAAGACGACGACGCTTCTCGACATCAAGATCAACGTCGGTCGCACGGGCGCCGTCACGCCGTACGCGGTCCTCGAACCGGTCTTCGTCGGCGGCGTCACGGTCACGAACACGACCCTCCACAACGAGAGCGACCTCCACCGCAGGAACGTCCGGCCGGGAGACACCGTCATCGTCCGACGAGCCGGAGACGTGATTCCTGAGATCGTCGGCCCGGTGCTCTCACGGCGGCCCAAGGATCTTCCCCAGTGGCACATGCCAGAACACTGCCCATTCTGCGGAAACCCGATCGTCCTCCCCGAGGGTGAGGCCAAGGCCAAGTGCACGGGTGGCTACGAGTGCCCGAGCCGGCTTCGCGAGTATCTCGCACACTTCGCCGGCAGGGGAGCGATGGACATCGAGGGCCTCGGCTACAAGACCGTCGACCTGCTCCTCTCGGAAGGGCTGGTTCGCGATCCCGCCGACGTGTTCACCCTTGCGCCTGACGATCTCCTCGGTCGTGAGGGCTGGGGAGAGATCTCCGTCGCGAATCTTCTCTCAGCGATCGATGAGGCGAAGGACCGAGAGATCGGCCGGCTCCTGACCGGCTTCGGTATCGATCACGTCGGTGGCACAGTCGCCCGTGTCCTGGCTCGCCGCTTCGGGAGCATCAGCGCCCTGGCATCTGCAAGCGAGGACGACATCACGGAGATCGACGGGATCGGGCCGGAGATAGCGGGATCCGTTGTCTCGTGGTTCGCCGACGAAGAGAACGTCCGACTCGTCGAGAAGATGAGGGCCTCCGGCGTGCGCATGGAGGATCCCTTCGTCGAGGAGGAGGGGAGCAGCCTCCTCGAGGGCGTCACCGTCGTCATCACCGGATCGCTCGATGGCTACTCGCGATCTGAAGCGAAGGCCGCCGTCGAAGACCGCGGCGGGAAGGTCACGGGATCCGTATCGGGCAAGACAACCGCTCTGATCGCCGGCGCCTCACCGGGTTCGAAGATGGCCAAGGCAGTCGACCTCGGCGTCCCAGTCCTCGGCGAGGAGGCATTCGCCCGACTGCTCGAAGAAGGCCCGGATTCGATCGAGTTCTGAGCCATCCCGGACTACGGACTACGAGGCCGGGCCTCATCCCGCAAACAAGCCAACCGCGACCACAACAGCCAGCACAACGGGAATCATCGCCGCCCAGATCGGCGCTACGGCGCGAGAGATCACAGGGGTGAGCAGGATGACCGAGAGGAAGATCACGCTGGTAACCAGGGCCAAGTAGGTGAACCATCCGCCGCCGGCGGTCCACTCGATAATCGCAAGAGTGGAAAGGACCACCACGAGACCGGCGATCATCGCGATGACGAAGTTCCTGGCGCCATTGGTGGTGGCTCTCACACGTCGCCATACCAACCCCGACAATGCACCGATGATCATCGC
>JBLWQS010000075.1:0-6819 GCA_048452705.1 Acidimicrobiia bacterium | reverse complement strand
CCCCGAGGCCCACTCGAGGCGCTCGAACCCACGCGAACCACCATGCTCATCCTCGGCGCCGAAGCCGAAGGCATCTCCGGCCGCCTTGCGACGACCTTCACCTACCACTCCACCGTTCCGAATCTCTTCGCCACGCCGGAACTGCCGGTTGAGGCCGATTCTGCAACGACCGACGCTCTCAGCGTCACCCTCGCCGAGTCGCTCGCCGACACGGCACGCCTCATCGCAGATCTCCCACCGGATCCAACGTTCGCAGAGACCCGTGATCTCGCCACCCAGGCTTCCGAACGCTACGCGCCCTGGCAGTTGGAGTACCTCGATGCATTGCGAGAGGGTGACACCGAACGGGCAGCCGATCTCGTCGTCGAACTGGAGACGGCACGCGACGATATCGATGCTTCTCTGGAGAGAGCGCTCGCCGTCGTACGGGCTGAAGTCGATCCACGGATCGTTGCTCTCGCCATCGAAACCGAAGCCGCAATCAACGACATCCCCTCGTCCTAAAGGGCGGGTGCTCCGTTGTTCCTTTGCTCGAGGGCCGCGGCCTCTCGCTCGAAGTCGCTCGCTCCCTGGAACTCCTTGTACACCGACGCGAAGCGCAGATAGGCGACCTCATCGACGTCACGGAGCTCCGCGAGAACGGCCTTGCCGAGTTCATCACTCGTCACGAGCGCTGAGCCTGCACGTGCCGAAGCCTCGATCCTTGCAACGATGTCGTCGACGGTGCCCTCGGGAACCGGTCGATCAGCGAGTGCGAATTCAAGGCCACGGCGAACCTTCTCTCGATCGAATGCCTCACGCCGACCGCTTCGCTTGACGACGGTCGCGACGATCACCGGCCGCTCGAACGTGGTGAATCGCTCGCCACATATCAGACACTCACGACGGCGACGAATCGCTCCACCGCTCTCAGCGGGTCGCGAATCGATCACCCTGGTGTCTTCGGTGGCACACAACGGACATCTCATCGTGACCGAGAGCGTACTCTCCAACCGGTTCGAACCACCCGGAGACATGGAGATCTCCCTCGCCGGTCAGGCCTCTGGAGAAGAAGATGGCACCTGAAGGACCTCACCGGCACGGATTGCGGATGTCGGCAGGTCGTTCAACTCCTGGATGGTCGAGATCATCGAGCGCACGTCACCGCCCGGGGCGACGCTCTCCGTCGCTATGGACCAGAGCGTGTTGCCTGCGTGGACCCGGTAGTCAACCGTGGCGAGCGGGTCGCCACCTGTCATCGCATGGACGGCAGTGGCGAGGAGGAGCACGAATGCTGCAACAGTCGTGGAGATGATGACCAACGCCCTGGCGCTGGTGCTTCGTTGCGAAATCATCCGTGTCTCCTCCTGGTCGCCGATCTGCCACCTGCCGGCTCTCGCCGGCCCTGTGCGGTGAGCTTCTGCCCACGATGCGAACCTACTTTTCGGGTGTGACAGAAAACGGAGATCCCTACCGGCACCCGAACGTTTGTTCGTATCCCCCCGAACACTACCGAACACCTGTTCGTACGTCAAGTCGAACATATGTTTGGTCTGAACGTCGAATTGCACTACCGTGCGCTCAACCAGCGAGGGGCACACAGTGGATGGAATGCACGATCTCACCGACCGGCAGCGTCAGATTCTCAATTTGATCAGCGAAACTGTTCAGAGCCGCGGGTACCCACCATCTGTTCGCGAGATCGGTGACTCCGTCGGACTCTCCTCCCCCTCCACGGTGCACAGCCATCTCACCGCGCTCGAGCGGGCCGGCTACCTCCGTCGCGATCCGAGCAAGCCGCGCGCTATCGAAGTGATCGACGATGGTTCGGCCGAGAGCTCTCTCCACAGAGCGCCCACCCGTGACGTACCACTCGTCGGCCGCATCGCCGCCGGATCGCCGATTCTCGCGGAAGAGGACATCCAGGAGATCTACCCGCTCCCCACCGAACTGGTTGGCAACGACCCGGTGTTCATGCTCGACGTGCGGGGTGACTCGATGGTCGACGCGGGGATCTTCGACGGCGACTACGTGGTTGTGAGACGTCAGCCCACCGCCACCAACGGTCAGATCGTTGCTGCACTCGTTGGCGAGGACGAGGCCACCGTCAAGCGCTTCAGACGCAAGGACGGACGGGTCGTCCTCGAAGCCGAGAACCCTGCCTACGCGCCCATGGTCTTCACCGAAGGCGTTGAGATCCTCGGAATCGTCGTCGCCGTGCTGCGCCGCGTCGAGTAGATCAGTCGAACGTTCCGCGGAAGACGATCGAAGCCGGACCAGTCATCCAGGCGCCGACCGAGTCGAATTCGATCAAGAGTTCGCCGCCGGGAAGATCGACGGTGATCACATCGCCGAGGTCGTGAGCGGCCCGAGCGACGAATGCCGCTGCCGCTGATCCCGTTCCCGAAGCCCGTGTCTCTCCGACGCCACGCTCCCACACGCGCACCTTGATGCGATCTCCTTCGTCGAGTTCGACGAATTCGACGTTCGATCCGTCGGGGAAGATGGCATCTCGTTCGATCGTTGAGCCGATCTCCTCAACGGCTGCTTCATCGACATCGTCGACGAACAGCACAGCATGGGGATTGCCGACACCCACCGGCCGTACGGAGTGGCCGGCTACGAGCAGTTCCTCGGTCCGGAACGCGTGAGGCACGCCGACGAACGCTCGGACGATGCCGTCCGGAAGCACCGTCGCAGGATGGTCGGTCACCGCTGAACGAACGGTGAGGGCCGCGGCTTCGACGATGTCCAACTCAACAGCGATGAGAGCGACACAGCGCAGACCGTTGCCGCACATTTCCGCGTCGCCTCCGTCGGCGTTCCAATATCGCATCGCGACGGTGGCTTCGTCGATGGCTGTGATCTCCAAGATCCCGTCCGCACCGATCCCCGTCTTCCGCTCACACAGCTCGGCGATTCTCTCGCTCGATATCGTGAGTGGTTCTGTCACAACGATGAAGTCGTTGCCGAGTCCTTCTGCCTTCACGAACTCCATGACGTGTCCTTTTCGAGTTGGTCGAGCGCTGAACGGAGCATCCGGTCGGGTTCATGGTGCCACGGAATCCACTGAATGCGCGGATCCCGACGGAAGTAGGTTCTCTGTCGCTTCGCAAGCGATGCGGTCGCCGCGATCGCATCGTCTCGGGCCGAAGCCACGTCGAGATCCCCTTCGACCACCGGGAGAACCTCTCGGTAACCGACGGCCTGTCTGGCCGTGCGCCCCAGGGTGGGTGCGAGGGCCGCAACCTCTTCGACGAGACCAGCCTCCAACATCGCATCGAACCGCTCCTCGATTCGCTGCCGTATCCCGGGGCCCGCGTCGATGCCGAACGCCGTGAACGTCCTCAGTGGTTCGTACGTCCGCACGGCTTGCGCCTCAGATGACGCCGCACGCGATGTCGGTGTGGCTCCCGTGAGCCGCGCGATCTCGACGGCACGGAGCACGCGACGCGGGTTCGCCATGTCCACAACGTCAGAGGCCGTTGGATCGGCAGCGATGAGTTCTGCTCTCAGGTCATCGGCATCCAGCGATTCGAGTTCGGCGCGTAGATCGGAATCTGTCGGCGGGAACTTCAGGGGATCGACGAGCGAGCGGAAGTGCAGGCCTGAGCCGCCCGCGATCACGACCGAGCCACCCGACGACTCGATTCGGTCGAGGATCGTGGTCCCGGCTGCTTGGAACTCCGCCACGGTGTACTCGTCGGCCGGATCCGCAATGTCGACGAGGTGGTATCCGAATCGGTCTCTGGTAGCCGGGTCCGGCTTCGCCGTCCCGATGTCCAATCCACGAAACACCTGCATAGAGTCGACCGACAGGATCTCTGCCCCGATGCGGTCGGCGATCGCCTCGGCGATCTCGGACTTCCCGGCTGCGGTTGGGCCGAGTACGGCGATGACGCTCAGACCAGTGTCCCCTCGAGATAGTGCGGGGCGGCTCGGGTGACCTCGAGGTCGAGGAATCGTCCTGGCTCATAGACCCCGGCGACGTGGACGATCCGGTTGCCTTCGCTTCGAGTGGTAGCGACCTCCGGATTCCTCCGAGAGGGACCTTCGGTGAGGACTCTCTCGATCATTCCGACCCGCGCCTGGTTCCGTTCATAGGTGATAGCGTTCTGCATCTCGACGAGGCGATCGAATCGTTCCTGGACGACCGCCGGCGGTACGTGGTCCGGCATATCCGCTGCGGGGGTGCCGGGGCGAGGCGAGAACTGGAACATGAAGGCGCTGTCGAAGCGAGCTTCTTCCACAACGGCGAGCGTTCCGGCGAAGTCATCTTCGGTCTCTCCGGGGAAGCCGACGATGATGTCCGTGGAGACGCTGAGGTCCGGGACCACACGACGGGCCATGGCGAGCTTGTCGAGGAACCGCTTCGCTGTGTAGCCGCGGTGCATCGACGACAGGATTCGGTCGCTCCCCGACTGGAGCGGATGATGGAGTTGGGCGGCCACTGCTGCTGTCTCCGCCATCGCTCGAGCGACGTCTTCCTGGATGTCCTTCGGGTGCGGACTCGTGTATCGGATGCGACCGATCCCCTCGACCTCACCGGCCCGTCGAAGAAGGTCAGCGAAGAGCGGTTGCCGCCCGTTGAGATCAAGGTCACGACCGTAGGAGTTGACATTCTGGCCGAGGAGCGTGATCTCGACGACCCCTTCTTCGGCCAGACGCTGGATCTCCCTGATGACGTCTCCGGGCCGCCGGCTGATCTCGGGCCCGCGCACGATGGGCACGATGCAGAACGTGCAACTGTTGTTGCATCCGGTTGTGATCGTCACCCAGGCCGAATGCTCGGATTCGCGACGCGTGGGGAGGAACGACGGTGCGTCGTCTGGGCTGCTGGATTCCTCCCAGATCTCGGTGACCGGACCCCACTCATCGACCCGGTCGAGGAGATCCACGACACGATGGATGTTGTGGGTTCCGAAGACCACGTCCACCCACGGTGCCCGCTCGCGCACGATCTCCTTGTCTTTCTGGGCGGTGCATCCCCCGATCGCGATGCGCATGCCGGGGTTCTTCTGCTTCTCAGCCTTCAGTGACCCGAGATAGCCGTAGAGGCGCTGGTCGGCGTTCTCACGGATCGTGCATGTGTTCAGGACGACGACGTCGGCCTCGGCAGCCTCGTCGGTGCGGGTCATCCCGTCGGCTTCGAGAAGTCCTGCGATCCGCTCGGAATCGTGTTCGTTCATCTGACATCCGAAGGTCCGGATGAAGTAGGAACTACCCGTGCGCCGCGGTTCACGCGACTCGCGCACAACCGGTACCCCGAGGATCGCTGTGTTACTCATATTCGTCCCGAACCTCGACCCGTCAACGCGCGTAGTCCCGTGCCCGGTACTCCCGGATCACGGTGACTTCGATCTGGCCCGGGTACTGCAGATCCTCTTCGAGTTTGCGTGCGATCCGGCGGGCGAGGTCGCCTGCCTGCAGGTCGTCCACGTTGCCAGGATCGACCACGACCCGGATCTCGCGGCCCGCCTGGAGGGCAAACACCTTCGCGACACCGGCGAATCCACCGGCGATCTCCTCGAGGCGCTCAAGACGACGAACGTACGATTCGAGGGCTTCGCGCCTGGCTCCCGGCCGGGCAGCCGAGACCGCATCCGCAGCCTGTACGAGGATGGCCGTGAGCGTCCGGGGTTCGACCTCGTTGTGATGCGCCTCTATGGCGTGGACGATGCCGGGTTCCTCGCCGAATCGACGTGCAATCTCGGCTCCGAGTAGTGCATGCGACCCGCCGACCTCGTGCGACACGGCCTTGCCGATGTCGTGGAGGAACGCGGCCCGTTTCGCTTCCTTCTCGTCGACACCCAGTTCCGCTGCGAGCATCCCGGCGATGTGTGCCGACTCGACAAGGTGGTTCAACACGTTCTGGCCGTAGCTCGTGCGATAGTGCAGCCGGCCGAGGAGCGTGATGAGCTCGGGGTGCATCTTGGTCAACCCAACCTCGAGCAGTGCCCACTCTCCTGCGTCGCGAATCGACTGATCGACGTCCTGGCGCGACTTCTCGTACGCCTCTTCGATCGATGAAGGATGGATTCGACCGCCTTCGACGAGTCGTTCGAGCGCTCGTCGCGCAACTTCTCGCCGGACCGGGTCGAACGTGGAGACCGACACGGCTTCCGGGGTGTCATCCACGATCAGGTTCACGCCTGCAACAGCTTCGAACGTTCGAATGTTTCGACCGTCACGGCCGATGATCCGGCCTTTCATGTCGTCTGACGGCAGCGGAACGACCGACACGGTGGTCTCCGACACGACCTCTGCGGCGAGTCGCTGAATCACCGTTCCGAGGATCCGGCGTGCCCTCCGCTCCGATTCTTCGCGCGCTTTCACTTCGAGGTCACGGATGAGGGCCATGGCGTCACGTCTCGCCTCAGTCTCGACCTTCTCGAGGAGTTCGGACTTCGCCGCTTTCGAGTCGAAACCGGCGATCCGTTCGAGGGTTCCGCGAGCCTCTTCCTTGACGGTTTCTGCCTCGCCGACGGCACTCTCCGCGGCGCGCTCGCGGGCGATCATGAGTTCCTCGCGCTGCGCAAGGTTCCCTGCCCGCTGTTCAAGCGTCGCTTCACGCTGTGAGAGCCGGGAGTCTTGCGACCCCATCTCCACGCGTCGGTGTTCGAGCGTCGCGTCCTCGCGGTCGCGGTACGCCTCGGCCTTCGACCGTGCCTCTTCCTCTGCTCGCGCAAGGATGCGCTGAGCATCGAGGCGGGCGTCGGCCAGGGTCTCGTCGGGGGTCGGCTGGCGACTACCCCTCCGGGACAGGACGTAGCCTGCAACGAATGCAAGTCCGACGACAGCGACAACCAGGCCTGCTACGAGCCATTGCATCATCATGTC
>JBLWQS010000074.1:0-6835 GCA_048452705.1 Acidimicrobiia bacterium | reverse complement strand
GCGTGCGGTCGAGCACGAAGCCGTGGTCTCCCTCAAGGCATCGTCCGACGGGGTGCGAACACCTCGACTCGAAGCGGTCGCTGAGATCCCTCCGAACTCCGTGCTGATGGCCTACGCGATGATCGACGGGTCGTCGCTCGACAGCGTCCCAGCCGACGAACTGACAGACGAGATCCTCACGGGCGTGTGGGATCAGGTTGCCATATTGAGAAAACGCCGAACAGCACACCGGGATCTCCGTCTCGCCAACGTGTTTCTCGCTTCCGACGGTCAACCGTGGCTGATCGACTTCGGTTTCTCTGAACTGGCGGCAACGGACGGTCAACTCCGCACGGACGTCGCAGAGTTGACAGTGTCGACCGCTGCAGTCGTGGGAGCGGAACGTGCCGTCGCCAATGCGATTGCTGGAGTAGGTCCGGATGCGGTTGCAGACGCGGAGAGCCGTATCCAACCGCTCGCCCTGAGCGGAGCAACCACAGAGGCCCTCAAGCAACAGAAGGGACTCGACGAGGAGGTCCGCGACGAGATCTCTCGACAGACCGGGACCGCCCCGCTCGAACTCGAGGATCTAGAACGGGTCAAGCCGGGCACGATCCTCATGATCGTCGGGTTCGCTCTCGCGATCTACTTCCTCATCCCCCAACTCGCGCAGACGGACTTCGGCGCCGTACTCGGAGCCGACTGGGTGTGGCTTCCCGTCATCCTGGCGGCGTCGTTCTTCTCGTATCTCGGAGCTGCCTGGAACCTGATGGGATCCGTCCCCGATCGGATCCGTCTCATCCCTTCGGTGCTCGCCCAGTTCGCGGGCACGTTCATCAACCGGATCACTCCGGTGAAGATCGGAGGCATGGCAACCGGTGTGCGCTACCTGCAGAAGAGCGGTGTCGACACGCCGGTAGCGGTCGCCGGTATCGGTATCAGCAGCGTCGGCACGGGAATCATCCACATGTCACTGCTCCTCATGTCTGTGATCTTGGTCGGCAAGAACGCAAGGGACTTCTTCAAACTCCCGTCGGGAACTACCGTCCTGATCGGCCTGGTCGTCGTCTTCATCATCGCCTCGATCGCTTTCTACCTGCCGTTCGGTCGGAAAATCGTCAAGGAGAGGATCTGGCCGATCCTCAAACGATCCGGCCAGGGCATCACTCAGGTCGCCACGAGTCCGAAGAACGCCGTCATGCTGTTCGGCGGGGCATTCCTCTCCATCATGGGCTACATCATGTCGCTCTGGTTCAGCCTCGAAGCGTTCGGTGGAGGGCTTCGATTCTTCGAGGTTGCTCTTGTGTTCCTCGCAGCCCAGGCTCTTGGCCAGGCGGCTCCCACTCCGGGAGGCATCGGAGCGGTTGAAGCGGCCATGATCGCGGCCATGTCAACGTTCGGTCTGGATGCCTCAGTAGCCGTGCCGACGGTGTTCCTCTATCGAATCGCTACGTTCTGGTTGCCGATCCTGCCCGGCTTCCTCTCTTTGAAGAAATTGCAGTCAGACGGCGCCCTGTGACGACCCCGAACGGGGACTCAACCGAACAGCGGCGTCTCACTGAACGACCCCTCCTCACCGACCACCCTGCCGCGCGGCGCCTCGCTATCGCTCTCTGGGTTCTGGGTGTCCTGCTATTTCTTGCCCTCGCTATTCCTATTACCGCAGACTGGGTGCAAGTCGTAGACGACTGGGTTCATGCCCTGGCCATCGATCTCGAGAACGGCTTCGCTGTGGGGTTGGCCGAGGCGATGAACCTCGTCGGTTCGACCTGGGTCGTCACACCCGTGATGGTGCTCACCGCTGCGTTTCTTCTGTGGAAGCGCCGGTGGGAGGCGCTGGCCTATTGGGTTCTTGCGATGGTGGGATCCCAGCTCCTCATAGGACCCATCAAGAGCCTCTATGCACGGCCGAGACCACCGATGGCGCTCGTCGAGACCACCGGATACTCCTTTCCGTCCGGTCACGCCGTCGCCGGAGCTGCCGTGGCCGTGGCCCTCGTCATCGTGCTCGTGCCGGCGGGACCGAAGCGACGGAACCTCGAGATACTTGCTGCGGCCTTCGCGGTGTTGATGGCACTGAGCCGTGTCTACCTTCGAGCCCACTGGCTGTCGGATACCGTATCGGGGGCAGCGCTCGGCGCCGGCGTCGCTATCGGTGCGGCAGCGTTGGTTCACTTCGTCGAGCAACGGCGGGCCTCGGCGTAGGTCTTCTCGATTGCAGACCGACCTGCGGCGGTTCTACATCAAGCGGAGTCCAGACCAGTCGGTGTCTCGAGTGGGATCGATCCGTCGCTCGCGTGATACTGGGTGTGCGACTCGATGAGCGCATCCCAGTCGTCGGAGCTCTCCATGTCCACGGCCACGAGGTGGCTCGTTCGTGGACCTCCGGATTGACCGAACGCTCGGGCCCGGTGGAGAACCTCTCGCGACACGTCATCGATACGCCGGTGTTGCGCCAGGTGATCTTCCCAGGAGCGTGTCAAGAACACCTCGGTCAACCGATGCGGGTCTGAGGCGTCCCGATAGAGGCGCCAGCGATAGGCGCCCGTCCTCAGACGAACGAGTCGAACCTCCCTCATCACCTCGAGGAACTCCGCGACGTCTGAACGGTCGATCTCCCAGGTCGCCGTCATCAGAACAGGTCCTCCTTCGGTGTCGACGTGCGGCAGGAAGACTCGTTCGTCCGTGAACTCCGGCGTGACCACGTCACCCAGTGCCGGGATTCTGAGGGCGGGGACCACGATGAGCCCGAGTGCGATCCCGACCGACGACAGAACGACCTCTGCACCGCCGGCCCCTATTCGGTCGGCGATCCAGCCGGACATGATGGCGCCAAGAGGAAGAGTCCCGGCGAAGGACAGCATGTACAACCCCATGGCGCGCCCTCTCACCCACTCCGGAGACATGAGTTGAGCCGTCGCGTTCAAGTTGGCGAGCGTCCACACCCATGCGAGGCCAACGACCACGAGGGCAACAAACGCCAACCCCATCGACGGAGCGAGGCCGAGAGCGACGCCTGCGATCCCAACCAGCGTGACCGTGACTGGCAGCGACCATCGGCCGAGTCCTGAGGTGACGGGTTCTCGTGTGAATGCCCCGAGGAGGGCACCGGCTCCCATCGCTCCCAGGAGGAGACCGAACGCTCCGGCTCCCCCACCCAACTCTTCGGTGCGGACCGGAAGCACGGATTGGATCACAGAAGAAGTCAACGCGAACATCGCGGCAACAGCCATCACCTTGCGGAACGACGGCGTGAACCTGGCGAAGCGCACTCCGAGAGCGATCGCGTTTCGCATCGACGCTTGTTCCCGATCGGGAGAGTCCATGACTCTCGCAAGGATCACGAGGACCACGATCACGCCGAGATATGACAAGGCGTTCAGTCCGAATGCCACCTGTGCCCCGGCAACGGCAACGATGAGCCCTCCGAGCGCTGGTCCGATCGCACGGGCCACGTTGAAGGCGGCAGAGTTGAGGGCCACGGCACTCGCGACCAGTCCTCTGGGGACGAGATCGGGAACGGTCGCCTGCCAGGACGGAAGGTTGAATGCGAGCCCCGTTCCCAACAACAGCCCGAGGGCGAGAAGCAGACCGGGGGTGATCAATCCGGCGGCTGTCAGGATCGCCATCGCTGCCGCCGAACCGCCCATCGTCATCTGGGCCACGATCAGGACCTTGCGGCGATCGAACATGTCGGCGATGGCCCCCGCCGGGAGAGAGAATACGAGGAGCGGAAGCGTCGACGAAGCCGACATGAGCCCAACCCAGAGTGCCGAACCGGTCAGTTCGAGCATCAGCCATGAGGCAGCTACCGCCTGGAGGAACGAACCAACGTTCGAGAAGATCGCGGCGAGCCACAGCGCTCGGAATCGATGGATCTTGAGAGGGGCAACGGCCTGTGACACCAGGCCAGTCTATGGATGCCCGGCGCTGCCGGGCCGGCGCTGCCGACCTATGCGTCCCGTCGATCCGAGAGCATGCTTCCGGCGATCGACGCGGCCGTTCGCCCAGACGCGAGAGCGGCACTCATTCCGCCCCCACCGACCCACGCGCCGGCGAAGAGGAGATTCGGGATCGACGACTTCGGGCTTCTCCGGTTGAGCATGTTCTCGACCGTCTGCTCTCGCCCGTAGATGCTTCCACCCGGGTTGAGTCCGTATCGGACGTTTGTGAGTGGGGTTCCGATCTCTTTGACAACGATCGAGTCACGCAGCCCGGGTATGAGCGCCTCGGCCCGGTCAATCAGTTGATCAGCTGCTTGCTCTTTGATCCGCAGATACTCCTGGCTCTCGGAGTATCCGGTCAGGTCGCCGCCCGTCCCCCACACGTTCTCGTACCCCCAGGGAGCGAGTGACAGCATCGCGAGAACGCTCTTGCCTTCCGGGGCACATCCCGGATCGGCGTCGGTGTAGTTGGCGATCACCATCCCGGTCTTCGAGAAGTTGCCGGAGACCATCGCCGCGTAGTCGTCATCCATGTCGTAGCCGTCAGAGAGGAAGAACTCGTGGTGGTCCCAACCCTCAGCAACGAGATCGCGGTCAAGGCCGAGGTAGACCACGAGATTCGACATCGCCGGCACGTCCCGATCGACACCGGAGAGGAACCGTTCGTCGAGGTGGTCTCTGCCCGTCATCGCCACTGTTGCCAACGGACTGGCGTTCGACACGATGACGTCCGCCTCGACCCGCAGCCCCTTGTTCGTTTCAACGGCCATCGCTCGCCCGTCGTTCACTTCGATCCGGGTCACGCGGTTCCTGAAACGAACCTCACCTCCGTGGGCGTTGATCCCTTCGACGATCGCGCGACTCATCGCCTGGCTCCCGCCCTTCGGGTACCAGGCACCGTCTGTGTGATAGCTGTTGATGACGAGGGCGAGCAATCCTGCCGATACCTTCGACGGCGGGAGGCCGAGGTATCCCCACAGGGTTGAGACGACGGCCTGGAGTTGAGTGTCTGTGACGTACCGACTCATGAACGTCTGCCAGTCCTGAGAGAACGCGATCGCCATGTCGGGGAAGCGTTCCATCATCTCCATCGGCGTGGCTCGAATCCCCTGCGTCCTCTCCTGCGTGTACCGATCGACGTCAGCGGCGACACGCCCAATGGCAGCGAACAGGTCGTCGATGCCCTCCGCCTCGTGGGGGAATCTGGAATTCAGTTCGAGTAGGTAACCGGACAGTTCGGCGGGAACAGTGATCTCGTGATCTGGGAACCGGGTTGTGTAGAAAGGATCGAGTCGGGTGATCTCGACCCGATCCAGGACGCCGAGGTCCTTGAGCATGGGATGGAGCCAACCACCGGGACCGGCTCCGTCGAGAGCATGAAGGGCAACTTCGAAGCGGAATCCCTGCCGCTTGAACTCGTGGGCATAGCCACCAGGCACGGCGTGGTGTTCAAGTACCACAACGCCGTACCCTTCCTTGGCGAGATAGCCGGCGGCTCCGAGACCTCCGAGCCCTGCCCCGATTACGACAGCGTCGGCGTGCACCGTCTCCATCTCAGGCGTTAACCGTTCCGTTGCCGCTCCCGTTCCCGTTCACGAAGGGCTCCCGGTCCACCACCTTCGCGTACAGGTACGACACGATCTCTTTGATCGAGGCAACGACCGGCACAGCGAGGAGCGATCCGATGAGGCCGGCGACGTTGAACCCGACGATCAGCGAGATCATGATGATCACCGGGGAGAGCCGCACTGCCCTGCCCATCACCTTCGGCGCAATGATGTTCGCCTGAGCCTGGACGACCACGACGTAGATGCCTACGACGATCAAGGCGAAAAGGAAATTGTTCATGTCGGGCCAGCGTGTCGAACCGCCCACGAGGGCCGCGATGACACCCGGGAACGCGGCGATGATCGGGCCGAACGTCGGAATCATGTTGAAGAGCATCATGATCACACCCATCAGGAACGCTCCCTGGACGCCAACCAGAGCAAGCACAATCCCCACCATCACGCCGGTGATCAGGCTGTTGATCAGTTGTCCATAGATGTATCCGCGCCAGACGCCCCCCACCCGGTCGGACAGCAGAGCGGCATCCCGTTCGTAACCGGGAGGAACCGCTCGATGGATCCATTGGTAGAACTTCGCACTATCGGCGTTGAGGTAGATAGCGATCATCATCGTGATGAGAGCCGACATGACCATTGCCGTGACCAGACCAGTCACCGTCCTGATCGAGTTGAACGCACCGCCGAGCAGGTTCTGAAGGGCCTCTGCGTCGATCTTCACTCCTCCGCCATCGGCGCCTGAGACGGACTCGTCGGCCAACCAGGTACGGACCGGATCCGTGATCTCGCTCATATCGACGCTGATGCCGAAGACGACGAGTCCCTCGGCCTCATCGACGAACCACTGGGCGACACCCCGCGTGGTGTCCTCCATCCCTGCGACGTCGATGCCGGCGAGGGACTGGGTAATCCCCACAGCGAGGATCGCTAGCAGGAGCAAGGAGACGACCAGGACCACGAGATAGCCGATCGCCAGTGCCATCCACCGTGGCCAGTGGAAGCGTCGGTGGAGGACTCGAACCATGGGCGCAACGAGGAACGCCACGATCCCCGACATGGCAAGGATGGACAGTGCTGCTCGAGAGAACCACAGGACGATGACTGCGAAAACGACGAGCCCTACGGCCACAGCGATCTTTGTCTGAGGAGACCAGGGAGGAGACGGAGGTCCGAGGTGGAGGTCAACTTCCTCAAGGCCTGCATCTTCGTCTTCGACCTCGGCGTCTACGGACTCGCCGTTCGTTCCGGATGGGTCGGTGATCTCTACTCCCTGTTGTTGGCACAGCGTACCGTCTCGTGTACCGACTCCCGCTCTCTCCCCTTCCGCGGGCTGACGGCGTCATATAC